>JBAZEI010000001.1:0-60533 GCA_041654015.1 Minisyncoccota bacterium
CATGAGCAACAAATATATTTTTTAAAGATAAATTGTAAAAATTTTTAAGCAATTTCAAAGTTTTCCCCGACTGATTCATAAAAACTGTTGGTTTGGCTAAGATGATTTTTTGGCTGTTTTCTTGAATAAAACTTATTTTTGCTAAACATTTTCTATTTACCTCCCATTTGCTTCCTTTCCGTTTGTCTAATAAGTAATCAATAAAATTACAGCCAATATTATGGCGATTTTTTTGGTAAGAAGGGCCTGGATTGCCTAAGCCGATAAGAGCGATTTGATTATTTTGGTGTTTAGAAATTGTCATTGGGAGATTTTTCCTTTTATATAATTTTGAATTTGTTGATATTGTTCAAAGCCCTCGCGGGGGATTAAGGTATAAACACTTTGCCCTCCCAACGAATTATCAATGAGGTTAACTGATTTTAATAACTCATCCGGCGGTTGATTAGTAATTTTGATGTATTCTATTTGGTCAGTCGATATATCCTTTACTAAGTAAAAAATTTGCCAAAGGGTGTTAAAATCTAAATCGCTAATAAAGTAATTATTTAGAGATTGCCAAATTTTTAGCCAGGTAGTCAAATTCCAGACATTGGCTAATTCGGTTAATTTGTTTTTCAGAGCGGCAATTATTTGCTGTTGGTTTTGGATTCTATAAAAATCTCCTTCGGGCGCATAACGAGTGCGGACAAACTTAATAGCCACATTCCCGTCTAAATGGCGCCAACCAGCTTGAAGATGAAAAATTTCAGACGGGTTAAGGGGGTTAACCAATAAAGGGTCGTAAATATCTTCTTCCAGCCAGATATCTAGACCACCAATGGCATCTACTAATTTGCCAAAACCTTCTAATGCTAAAATCACAGTATGATTTATAGTAAGTCCTGTAATATCTTCTATTTTTTGCTTTATTAAACTTGAAGCTACCGCCTGAGGGAATGGCTTGCTATTGTTTTCAAAATTATAAAGTCCATTAATTTTAATACCTTGAGAGCGGTTGGGAATTTGAATCCATAAATCCCGGGGGATAGAAATTACAGCAATTTTTTTTCTTGAAGGATCGAGATGAGCGACAAAAATGGTGTCAGTTAAGAGGTGCCCCCTAGAACCTTCGCCGGCAATTCCTAAAAAAAGAACATTTAAAGAGGGGATTTTTGCTTCAGCCGGTTGTTCAATAAAAGTATTTTTAGGAGAGTTATAAGAAAAGAGATATTCTTTTGGCTGGATTTGATTAAACAGTAAAAAAAACAACATCGCCGCTAAGCCGATAATGATTGCCCCTAAAAAGATTTTTCTAAAAATAGAGCTCATTTTAAGTAATTTATCATATTTGCTTTCAGAGTTCAATTATGGTATTATCCTTAAGATATTTTAAAATATGTGGCGGAAAATTTTTTGGGAAAATTTAGAGATGATTATAATTGCAATTCTTATAGTTGTTCCTATAAGATATTTTTTAATTCAGCCATTTATAGTGCATGGAAGCAGTATGGAGCCAAATTTTTATACTCAGGATTATCTCATTATCGATGAATTAACCTATCATTTTCGTGACCCTTTGAGATATGAGGTGGTGGTTTTTAAGGCCCCTAATCATCCAAGCCAGTATTATATAAAAAGGATTATCGGCCTTCCCAATGAAACAATAAATATAAAAGACGGAGGAATAACAATTACTGATGTTTCAGGAAATTCATTTAGGCTTCAAGAGGATTTTTTGCCCAGCGGGTTGGTAACTTCTGGCAATCTTGAATTAACTCTTTCAAATGATGAATATTTTATGTTGGGAGACAATCGTTTGGCTTCTTATGATTCTCGTAATTGGGGGCCAGTGACAAAAGATTTAATAATTGGCCGAGTTTGGCTTTGCCTTTGGCCTCCCCAAAGAATTAGCGCTTATGGTTTCTAAAGAATTAAAAAAGAATACAAAAACAAGACGAAAGTCTTTCCAATCAATCAAAGGAATGAAAGATATTTTAGCGGAGGATTGGCTGTATTATGATTCAATTTTTCATAATGCTAAAAAAATTTTTGAATTTTATAATTTTCAGAGAATAGAAACCCCTCTCCTTGAAGAAGCCGAGTTATTTACGAAAGGTGTTGGCAAAACAACAGAAATTATTGAAAAAGAAATGTACATTTTAAGGAGCAAAGAGAATAAAGAGCTCGTGGCTTTGCGGCCAGAAGGCACGGCGCCGGTAATGAGGGCTTATTTAGAGAAGGGGATGTCTAATTTGCCCCAGCCAGTAAAATTATATTATTTTGGACCTTTCTTTCGCCATGAAAAGCCTCAAGCCGGCCGTTACCGCCAATTTTATCAAATAGGGGCAGAAATTATTGGAGAAAGCGATGCGGCTGTAGACGCGCAGATTATTCTTATTTCAAAGATTTTTTTGGAATCTTTAGGTTTTTCCAAGAAAAACATTTATTTGCTCATTAATAGCCTTGGTTGTTTAAATTGCCGGCGCCTCTATATAAGAGAAATAAAAAAATATTATAAAAAATATAGCAAACAGATTTGTTCGGATTGCCAGCGACGTTTAAAAGAAAATCCGTTGAGAGTTTTAGATTGTAAAAATGAAAAATGTTGTTCTCTAAAAGAAGGTCTCCCATTTATTTTGGATTATCTTTGTTCTGACTGCCGTAGTCATTTTAAACTTCTTTTGGAGTATCTTGATTATTTAAATATTCCATATATTTTAGACAAAACCTTGGTCAGGGGGCTGGATTATTATACCAAAACTGTCTTTGAATTTTGTTTAGACAGCGGAGAGAATAAAATTTCTTTAGGAGGCGGAGGAAGATACGATAAATTAGCAGAAATTATCGGAAATTTGAAAAAACCAGCCGTGGGTGTTGCTTTTGGCGTTGAAAGATTAATGCAAGGGATGATTCAATCTGGTAAAAAATTTAAACTTTCAACTCCAAACTTATTTCTGGTTCAAATTGGAGAGTCGGCAAAGAAGATGTCTTTTAAAATTTTAGAACAATTTCGGAAAGAGAATATTCCTTTAGGAGAGAGTTTGGGCAAAGAAAGTTTAAGGTCGCAATTAAAAACAGCCGACCGTTTGGGAGCCAAATACGTTTTAATTCTTGGACAACAAGAGGTTTTAGATGGTATGATAATCCTGAAGGATATGGCATCGGGCCTCCAAGAATTAATTTCTTTGGAGAAAATAATTCCCGAAGTAAAAAAACGATTAGAGAAAACAATGTAGCAATGCAATAATTAACCGATGTAATTTTATGGCAATCACAATTAAAAGAAGAAAAGGGGAAAATTTAAATTCTTTTTTAAGCCGCGCCTTTAAAACTATTAAAAAAAGCGGTATTCTTTTAGAAGTCCGGAAAAGAAAATACTATATTCCAAAGGTAAATAAAAGAGAGCAAAAATTGTCAGCTCTTCATAAGCAAAAAGTGCTCAAAGAAATAGAAAGAAAGAGAAAAAAGGGACTTATTTAAAAACAATGGTTTTAAAGAATGAAATTTTGGTATATAATTTGAATAAAGAAAAGATCCCTCCTCCAAAATTTTTTCAAGAGTTAGTTAATAAAGTTTTGGTAGTTTTAGCAGAAAAGAATAAAGTAAACTTATCATTGATTTTTATTAACCCTCAAGTTAGCAGGCGATTAAATAAGTCTTGGCGTCACAAGGATGAAATTGCTTCTGTTCTTTCCTTCCCTCTCTTAGAAAATTTGTCTTTAAAATTCGGAAAAGAGGAGAAAATTTTAGGAGATGTTTTTCTTTGCCCCAAACTGATAAAATCTCAGGCGCAAAAATTGAATATTTCCGTTGATCTGCTTTACCTAAAATTAATAATTCATAGTTTGCTTCATCTTTACGGGTACAATCATTCTAAAGCGAAAGACAGATGTAAAATGGAAAGGTTGGAAGACAAAATTTTAAAATTGGTTAATAAATAAAATAATATGAGTTCTCCTTTTTTAGCTATAGATTTAGGGTCGGCAAATATAAAAGCGTTAGTGGCTCAAATTGACGCCCAAGAAGGGTGGAAAATTATTTTGCCAATTTCCCGCGAATCCAAAGGAATTAAAGAAGGAGTGCCCAATAATTTAGAAGAAACCGCCGAAGAGCTCGATGCTTTAATAGTTGAGATAGAAGCAATGCTTAAAAATGTTGTTTTTAGGGAGGCAATTGTGGGTATCGGAGGTTCCCATTTAGAAACTCGTCTTTCAAAAGGGGCCGCGGTTGTTAGTCGTCCTGATCAAGAAATAGGCGAAGATGATGTTAATAGAGCCAATAAGGCGGCAGAGGCTTTTGCTTTGCCTCCAAACAGGAGCTTAATTCAAACTGCCTTAAAAAGTTATGTTGTTGACGGGGTAGCAAAAGTAAAAGACCCAATAGGGATGAAAGGATTAAAGATAGAAACCGAGTGCCTTTTAATAGATGCTTTTACCCCTTTTATTCACTCTCTTGACCGTTTGGGAGAGATGATTAATATAAGATTTAATCCGAAATTTATTTTGCCTTATGCCGGGGCAGAAATAGCGCTTACGGCTCAGGATAAAGATTTAGGAGCAATGGCTTTGGATTTAGGCGCCGGCACCACCAGCTTTTGCATTTATGAAAATAATGAGATTTTAGATTTGAAGGTTTTTCCAGGAGGAGGGAACGCAGTGACAAATGATATTGCTATCGGTTTAAAAACTAGTGTTAATATCGCCGAAAAAATTAAAATTAACGAGGGCATAGCTCTGAGAAATAAGGTCGCTAAAAATGAGAATATTGACTGGGATGCTTATTATGAAGAGGATAATGTTGGTGATAAAGTGAGCAAAAAATTTTTAGCCGAGATAATTGAGGCCCGTTTATCTGAAATTTTTGATTTAGTAGCCAAGAGATTAAAAGAAATTAATCCCTCTCTAAAATTACCTGGAGGCGTGGTTATATATGGAGGAGGAGCAAAAATGCCTTTTATTATTGATTTAGCAAAAGAGAGATTGAAGCTTCCGGTGCGGCCGGCAAAACCAGAAATAGAATGGTATCAAGAGTCGCCAGACCTTAGTTTTATTCCATGCTTGGGGCTGCTGGCTTTGAAAGTTCAGGGCCAAAAAGAAGGTTTTCTGCCGCTGGAATCAGGGATATTGGCAAAAATAACTCGCTTTTTTAAAAATACTTTTTCTATTTAATTTAAAATTATGAAAAAAAGAAGCAAGAAAAATAAAAAAAATAAAAAAGAAGAAGCTTTGAAAAAAGTGAAGCCTGAAAAAAAGACAAAACCGCGGAAGAAACAGAAACTAAAAGTGAAACCAAAGCGAAAAGAAAAAGGAGAAAAAGAAATAAAAGAATCTTCTAACAGACGTATTTCTATAAAAATAGTGGGTGTTGGCGGAGCTGGCGGCAATGTAGTTACGAGAATGAAAGAAAAAAAGGTTGAGGGGGTTGATTTTATCGCTATCAATACAGATATTCAGGGCTTACATCATACAAAGGCCGATTTAAAAATTCAAATTGGAAAAGAATCTTGCAAAGGGTTGGGAGCGGGAATGGATCCATTGCGAGGGAAGGAAGCGGTAGAAGAGAATATTGAAGAAATCCATCAGGCAGTTCAGGGCGCTGAAATGATTTTTTTGGCTTGCGGCTTGGGCGGCGGAACAGGATCTGGCGCTTCGCCAATTGTCGCCAATTTAGCTAAACAGGCAGGCGCTTTGGTTGTCGGTGTGGTGACTAAACCATTTGCTTTTGAAGGAGAAAAAAGATTAGATATTGCTGATGAATCCTGGCAAAAACTTTTTAATGAAGTTGACGCTTTGGTGACGATTCCCAATGATAGAATCTTTAATATTATTAATGAAGAAACGCCAATTTTAGAGGCTTTTTCTAAAATTGATGATATTTTACGTCAGGGAGTGGAGGCAATAGTTAATTTAATTTCTTATCCCGGCTTAATTAATTTGGATTTTGCCAATATTCGGACAATTCTGACAGAGGCAGGCAGCTCTTTATTGGGCATCGGTGTTTCTAAAGGACAGGATAGGGCTAAAAAAGCGGCAGAATTAGCAATTTCTTCGCCTCTTTTAGATATTTCAATTGAAGGAGCAAGGCGGGTTCTTTTTAATGTTGCTGGGACAAAAGATATGTCTTTGGTAGAAATTCATAATGCTGCTCGGGTGATAACTCAATCAATAGCCAAAGACGCTCAAGTAATTTTTGGCGCCAGTTTTGATAATGATCTTCGTCAAGGAGAAATTAAAGTTACTGTTATTGCTGGTGGCTTTGGAGAAGAATTTCGCGAATTAAGGCCGGCATTGCCGTTGGAGATTAAAATCCCAATTAATAAGGGGACAAACGAAAAAGAAGGCGAGGAAGAAAAACAAAAGCAGGAAGAACAAAAAGAAGAATTTGAAATCCCGGCCTTTCTGCGTCGAAAAAACAAAATAAACGGAAATTCATAAAATTCATTGTCCCCGCCAAAATTTTCTATGTGTCATTCTGAGCGTAGCCTCCGCCTTCGCTAAAGCTACGGTGGACAAGCCCGCCGTCGCCAGCGTCTGAAGCCGCAGGCTATGGCGGGCAAGGAAGAAAAAAAAGCTGAAGAGAAAACAGATTTTGAGATTCCTGCTTTTCTTCGGAGAAAAAAGAAAAAAGAAAACGAAGAAGAATAATCTTTGTTTATATCCTCGTTTTTTAATTTATTACATTCTACATTCTACATTCTACATTCTAAATTCTAGATTCTAATATTATGTCTCCAAGAAAAAAATTTCATAATCATTTAAAAGAGGTTAAAAAAAGGACAGGTGAAATTGTCCCTTTTGAAAAGAAAAAAATAGAAGAAGCAATTTTCAAGGCCTTAACAGCTACGGATGAAGGCGGAAAAACTTTAGCCCGAGAATTATCAAATAAAGTTATTAAAATTCTTAATAGAAGATTTAAAAAAGAAGAAATTCCGTCGGTTGAAGAAATACAAGATATTGTTGAAGAAGTTTTAATTTTAGAGAATTTAGTTGAGACCTCAAAGGCCTATATTTTATACCGAGATCAAAGAAGAAAATTAAGAGAAAGCCAGATCGTTACTGAGGAATCAGTAAGTTTAGTGGATGAATACTTAGGAGTGAATGATTGGCAAGTAAAAGAGAACAGCAATATGGCTTTCTCTCTTCAGGGGTTGAATCACTATGTATCTGCTTATGTCGCTAAAAAATATTGGTTAAGAAAAATTTACCCTAAAGAAATAAGAGAGGCAGTTGAAGCAGGGGATTTTCATATTCATAACTTGGATATTTTAGCCACTTATTGCTGTGGCTGGGATTTATATGATTTGCTTTTGCAGGGTTTTGGAGGTGTTTTTGGAAAAATTCAGTCAAAACCGCCAAAACATTTTGGTTCTGCTTTAGGGCAGGTAGTTAATTTTTTTTATACCCTTCAGGGCGAAGGCGCCGGAGCCCAAGCCTTTTCTAATTTTGACACTTTATTAGCCCCTTTTATTCGGTATGATAGTTTAAATTATCAGGACATAAAGCAATCTTTACAGGAGTTCCTTTTTAATTGTAATGTTCCGACACGGGTCGGCTTTCAATGTATTTCAGAGGATACAGAGATATTAAGCCCAACAGGGTGGAAAAATTATCAAGAAGTAGAAGAAGGAAATATTATTACAACGTTTAATTTAAAAACAAAAGCTTTAGAAAATAAAAAAGTTAGTTATGTATTTAAAAGAAAATATCATGGAATAATGTATCGTTTACGCAATCGGATACAAGATCAGCTTATTTCCCCAAGGCATAAAGTAGTAAGGAGAAAATTTTATAGCAATGAATATGTTTTGGAACCTATAGAAGAAATAATGAAATTAAAATCTCCTTTTATTGTACCTATTACTGGAGAGAATATAAAATCGGATGTAAAACTAAGTGATGAGCAGATTAAACTAATGGCCTGGATTATCAGTGAAGGAACAATTGAAAGAAAGTCAAAATATCGTAGTTGCCACAGAGTTTCTATATATCAATCTAAAATTAAAAACAAGAAAAATTATAAAGAAATAGTTGGTTTATTAGAGCATTTTAAGTTTAAATATTCAGAATATAATACGGCCGCTTTGGGAGATGAAGTTTGCAAATTAAGATTAAACGCTGAGAGTTCTAAAGTTATTCATAAATGGTTTGGTTCTAAAGAAAATATTCATTTTATTCCGGAAGTTTTATTTAATTTAAGCAAGGAACAATCTAGATTATTTTTAAAAACTTATTTAAAAGGTGACGGTTTTGAGGAGTCTAAAATATCAATTACAGAATTGGAGCTATTAGAAGGGTTGGAGAGGATTATTGTGAATTCCGGATACGGATTCACTGTTCTTAAAAGAAAGCCTACTATAGGGAAAAAGGATATTTATGTTTTAAGAATTATCAGACATCAGGAAACCTATATTCAAAAAATAGAAAAAGTTAATTACAAAGGAATAATTTGGTCAGTTCATACTCAAAACGAAACGGTTATCGCTCGACGCCGAGGAAAAGTTTTTATTACCGGCAACACTCCCTTTGAAAATATCACCTTAGATTTGAAAGTACCGGCTCATTTTAAAGATTTGCCGGTAATTATTGGCGGCCAACCGCAGAAAGAAACTTACAAAGATTTCCAAAAAGAGATGGATATCTTTAACCAGGCCTTATGTGAAATTTATACAGAGGGTGATTCTAGCGGAAGGGTTTTTACTTTTCCAATTCCCACTTACAATATTACAAAAGATTTTGATTGGAGTAACCCTAGTTATGATGGTATTTGGAAAATGACTGCAAAGTATGGAATTCCATATTTTTCCAATTTCATTAATTCTGACTTAAGCCCTGAAGACGCACGAAGTATGTGTTTGGATGCTAAAGAAGAGATTTTGATTAAAGATTTTTCCGGTATAAAGAGACGTTTAATAGGAGATGTTGTGAAAGAGTATAAGCAGGGAAATTTTGACAGAGAGGGGTGGAGCAAATGTAAAGGGGATAATGATTTAAAGGCACTATCTTTAAATTATGAGACTGGGAAAGTAGAATGGACAAATGTAAAGAATTTTTTGCGGGTGTTGGATAATCAGATGGTAGAGATCGTATCTGAAGAAGGGAAATCTATTAGAGCTTCTCAGAAACACCTTGTTCCAGTTTTAACTCAAGGAGGATTGGTTAATAGATTCGCTCAAGATATTAAAGAAGGGGACTATCTTTTAACTTATAGAAAAGGTGATATTTTGAATAATAATTACCAAAGGATAGGAGATTTAATCCTTAATGAAGACTTAGCGAAATTTTTAGGCTATTTTACTGCTGACGGCAATTATCTTTTTGAAAATAGAAAAAATCTAAGAACCTTTGGTTACCCCAGAGGACTACAATTTACTTTTAATGCAAAAACTAAAGCTAATTTAGAGAAGATAAAAGCATTGATTAAAAATATTTTTTCTCTAAAAACGAAAGAAAAGAAAGACCCACGCTATAATTCTTACTATCTTTACATCTATAATTCTCAATTAGCTAGGAAATTATTTCAGGCAGGTTTTAAAAAATATGGTTGTTTGCCAGATATTTTGTTCAACTCGCCCCAGGCGGTTATTGAAGCATTTTTAGAGTTTCATTTTAAAGGAGATGGTTATGCAAAAAGGCAAGAGATTCATATTAATGATCCGAAATTAGCCAGGGATTTAGCAATTTTGTATTCTTTAATAGGAAAATCGGTGACTTACAGAGAAAGAAAAAGAAGTCAGGTGCTTTATATTCAACATAACAAATCGCATCTAAGAGCTGATGAGATTTTGAGTAATCCTTTGATTTTTGAAAAAATGCCAGGATTTCTAGCAAAATCGACTTATTTGGTACCAGGGTTATATAAATCTCGAATGGTAGGTTGTGATACTTTAGTAAAATATAAAGCAGATACTTTAGAATCCTTGAAAATTAAGAACAGCGATTATTACATTACTAGAGTGAAACAAGTGAAAAGAAAGTTTTTGAAAAAGCCTCAGTTTTTTTATGATTTGGAATTGGAAAGGAACCATTTATTTATTCATTCTCTCGGAGCTATTACTCATAATTGTTGCCGGCTTCGCTTGGATAACAGGGAACTTTATAAACGAGGTGGCGGATTATTTGGAGCCAATCCTTTAACCGGGAGTATCGGGGTGGTAACAATAAATATGCCTCGTTTGGGATATTTATCAAAAACCAAAAAGGAGTTTTTTGAAAGATTAGCTCAGGAAATGGAATTGGCAAAAGAAAGCTTGGAGATAAAAAGAAAAATTTTAGAAAGTTGGACAGAAAAAGGGCTTTATCCTTATGCGAAACATTATTTGAGTAATGTTAAAAAGATGAGGGGGACTTATTGGGGAAATCACTTTTCTACTATTGGTTTGATTGGGGTGAATGAGTGTCTCTTAAATTTTTTGGGGATTGATATCGGCAATAAAAAAGGCATTGCTTTTGCTTCTGAAATTCTTGATTTTATGCGGGAGAAACTTATTAGTTATCAAGAAAAAACAGGAAATTTATATAATTTAGAAGCAACGCCGGCTGAAGGAACTTCTTACCGGCTTGCTCTTATGGACAAGAAAAAATATCCAGATATTATTACTGCCGGCGAAAAAGAACCTTATTATACTAATTCCACCCAATTACCAGTGAATTATACAGATGATTTATTTGAGGCCTTAAAGCTTCAAGATGGGCTTCAAAAAAAATATACAGGTGGCACGGTGATTCATGCTTTTTTGGGAGAAACAATCTCCGATTCAGAAGCAGTTAAATCCTTGATTAAACTTGTTTTTGAAAAATTCCACCTGCCTTATTTCACTTTAACGCCGACTTTTTCTGTTTGTCCGACCCATGGTTATCTAACCGGGGAACATTTTATTTGTCCTAAATGCACTATTGAACAGCCTTGCGAGGTTTATTCTCGAATTGTCGGTTACTTGAGACCAGTTCAGCAGTGGCATCGGGGAAAACAAGAGGAATTTCGTCAGAGAAAAACCTTCAAAATTTGAGAAAAAAATTTACGAGGTCCGACCTCAGAAGATAAAATTTCTTCTCTTCAATCCCTTTTTATTATTATGTTTTTTGGTGGTTTAGAAAAAACAACTTTAGTTGATTTTCCGGGGAAGGTTGCGGCTACGGTTTTTACCTTGGGTTGTAATTTCCGCTGCCCTTATTGTCACAATCCAGAATTGGTTTTGCCGGCCTTAATAAATAAACAGCCAAAAATTTCAGAAAAAGAAATAATTGATTTTTTAAAAGAACGCCGGGGATTTTTAGAAGGTTTATGTATTACTGGCGGCGAACCGATGATGCAGGCGGATTTACCAGATTTTATTCAAAAAGTAAAAGATTTGGGCTTTTTGGTGAAATTGGATACCAATGGTTCTTTTCCCGATATTCTTGAAACTTTAATAAATAATAAATTAGTTGATTGGATTGCGATGGATATTAAAGCTCCCCCGACAAAATATAATTTTTTTACCCAAGGACAGATAGCAGTGGAAATTATTGAAAAAAGTATTCAAATTATCAAAGAAAGTAAAATTAATTATGAATTTAGAACAACTTTGGCGCCCGAAATTTTAGAAGAAAAAGATATTCTGGCTATTGCTAACTGGATCAAACCGGCTAGGCGTTATTATCTTCAGCGCTTTAAGGGCGATAAAGTTTTAGAGGAAAAATTTAAAAATATAGAGCCTTGGCCAGAAGAAAAAATGCAAGCCGCATTAAAAAAAATAAAACATAATTTTTTAGAATGTGAATTAAGATAAAAGCTTTAAGCTGATTAATTTATGGCGCTCTCTCCTTCCAGAGTTTTCCGTCAATGTGGGGCGTCTTTTTTAATAGCCGTAATTTTATCGCATTATTTCTCTTTCTCTTTTGTCTTGAGTTTGATTATTTATTCGGTAATTTATATTTTATTTTATGGTCGGCAACTATCTTCTTTGTTGCGAAAAGAGCGGTCTATTATTTTGTTTTTGATCCTGTTGAGTTTTTCTTTAGGGCAATTTCGTTACTTCTCTTTTGTAGATGAGTTAAATAAATCAGCTGTTAAAGAAGAAAAACAAGTGGAGATAGAAGCTTCTACTGTAAGGGAGCCGATTTTAAAAACCAATTATCAAAGAATAATAATTCCCAATATAGTTATTTATACTGAAAGGTTTCCGGTTTATCAATACGGAGATACATTAAAAATTAAAGGGAAAATAGAACCATTAAAAGGATTTCGCTTTTATAATTCCACCATTGTTTCTGGCAAAATGAGTTATCCAAAAATAGAGTTAATTTCTTCTTCTAAATTTTCCTTTCAGAAAGCCGCCATTTCTTTTAAAAACAAGACAACTCATTTGCTTCAAAAAATTATTCCTGAACCCCAGATGAGCCTCTTAAACAGTATCATGTTTGGCGGCAAGCATAATTTGACAGATTCTTTGGAAAAAGAGATCCGAAAGTCGGGATTGTCCCATATTATTGTTGTTTCAGGTTTGCATTTATCCATTATTACTCAAATGCTTTCCAGCCTCTTGGCTGTTTTTTGCTTGGGGAATTTATTCAATTTTATTTTTTCCGGTTTATTTTTGTTAGTATTTTCCTTTATGGTTGGTTTTACTCCCTCAATTACTCGGTCGGCAATAATGGCTTTTTTGCTGGTTTTATCCCGTTTTAATTTCCGCCTTTATAATTCTCTTAACGCTTTATTTCTCGCAGCGCTAATAATGGTTTGGTTTAATCCATTAATGCTCTTTTTAGATTTAGGTTTTCAACTTTCTTTTTTGGCGACAGCGGGCATATTATTGTTTTATCCTTTGTGGAGCCAGTCTTCTTTTTGGCAGAGAGATTTTTTGAATAATCGGGGAGCGCAAATTGTTAAGCAAACAGTGATTTCCTGTTTTTCGGCAATGGTTTTAGTTGTTCCTTGGGTGATATTTAAAACTCAGAGCATTTCTTTAGTAGCTCCTTTAACCAACATTTTGGTAGTTCCCTTGATTTCTTTAATAATAGGGGGAGGGTTTATTACTGCTCTTTGCGCGTTTATCATTTATCCTTTAGGATTATTTTTTGGGTTTTGGCTTAATTTGATAATGACTTATTTGTTGAAAGTAATTTCTTATTGCGCTAACTTACCCTTCGCCGAGATTTATATTTCTTCGAGTCTGCGTTGGCTGGTTGTTCCTTTCTATCTTCTAATTTTTCTTTATTTTCGTAAAAAGAGTCATTAGACCAGATGCATCTTATCTCGTTGATTTATATGAAGAAACCTTTTTTATATATCTTATTGTTTCTTGTTTCTGCCAATATTTTTACTTTTTGGATTATTTTTGATTATTTTTATCTTGATAAAGGGGAAGTAAGCTTTTTGGATATTGGCCAAGGAGATGCTGAACTCATTCAAACACGATCAGGTAATATTTTGATAGATGCCGGACCTGATATGAGCATTATTTCTGCTTTAGATTCATCTCTGCCTTTTTTTGACCAGACAATTGATTTATTTATTCTTTCTCATCCTAATAAAGACCATTTTAATGGACTGTTTGAAGTCTTAGAGCGATACGAAGTAAGGGCGGTAATGCTTAATAATATATTTTATACTGACTCCCAATATCAAAAACTTCTTCAAAAATTGGTAAAAAAAGACATTCTAATTATTCAAGGAGTAAGAGGGGTAAAATTAACTTTTAAAGATGATAAGTTATTTGTGATTTATCCAGAGGCAATGGTTTCTTCAAGAGAAGACCCTAATAAGTTTAGTTTAGTAGTTTCTTTGGATTTGGGAGAAAATTATTTTCTTTTTTTGGGTGATATTAGCGCCAGTCAGGAAAAAGAAATCTTACCCTTATTGCCGGAAAAAAATAATAAATCAAGGATTTTAAAAGTGGCTCATCATGGTTCTCGTTATTCTTCTTCTTCGGAGTTTTTGGAAAAATTTAAGCCCCATTTTGCAGTAATTGAGGTTGGCAATAATAGTTATAGCCATCCTCATCTTGATACTCTCAGCCGTTTAACACAGATAGGGGCTGAAATTTTTCGCACAGATTTAGATGGAACAATTAGGTTTAAAGAGAAAAAGTGAATAAAATAATTTAACAATTTACCCGCCAAAATTTTTCAAGGAAAAACTTAGGAGGGTTTAGCAATGAAACAATGTATTTACGGTTGCTTTAATGATCGTTTTATTGTAGAATATCATTGTTTAAACTTTTAAACTGACAATTTAGCAATTTATATCTATGCGTCTTTGGATAAAAGACACCCCCCAATATCTTAATAAAACAATAACCCTTTATGGTTGGGTTGACTCCCGTCGCGACCATGGAAAGGTTATTTTTATTGATTTGCGCGACAGAACGTCTAAAGTTCAAGTGGTTTTTTCTCCCGACCGGTTAGAAACATATAAGTTGGCCCAAAAGATTCGTTCAGAATGGGTTGTGGAAATTAAGGGTAAGGTTAATTCCCGACCCGAGAATATGCAAAATTTGAAAATATTAACTGGCAAAATAGAAATAGAGGCTGAAGAATTAAAAATAATTAGTCCGGCTCATCCTCTGCCTTTTGAAATTTCTGATGATACCAAAGCAGTTAATGAAGAAATCCGTTTAGAATATAGATATTTAGATTTGCGCTCTCAGCGCCTAAAAGAAAATTTGCTTAGCAGGCATAGAATAATAAAATTTATCAGAGATTTTCTTTCAGAGCGTGATTTTATAGAAATAGAAACTCCTATTTTAACAAAATCCACCCCAGAAGGCGCTCGGGATTATGTGGTGCCCTCCAGATTAGAGCCGGGCAAATTTTATGCTCTTCCTCAGAGTCCTCAGCAATACAAACAGCTCTTAATGGTTGCTGGGCTTGAGAGATATTTTCAAATTGCCCGTTGTTTTCGAGATGAAGACACCCGAGGAGATAGGCAGCCTGAATTTACTCAGTTAGATTTAGAAATGGATTTTCCCAGCCAAGAAGATATTTTAAAATTAATAGAGGGATTGTTAAAAGAATTAGTGGAAAAAATTTATCCAGAAAAGAAAATAAAAGAGTTTCCTTTTCCGAGGATTTCCTACCAAGAGGCAATGAAAAACTATAAATCTGACAGGCCTGATTTAAGGGAGGTGAATGCAAAGGGAGAAAAAGACCCCAATCAATTAGCTTTTGCTTTTGTTATTGATTTTCCTCTTTTTGAGTGGAAAAAAGAGGAAAAGAGGTGGGGAGCGGTTCATCATCCTTTTACTCGGCCTAAATTGGAACTCGGCGAAACAATTGAAGAAGCGATAAAAAGAATTAAACAAGAACCCTCTCTTCCTTTGGCAAATCAATATGATTGTGTTTTGAACGGCAATGAAATTGGCGGCGGCTCATTAAGAGTTTCAGAGCCGGAATTATTAAAAGCTGTTTTTGAAATATTAGGGCATCAGCCCAAAGAAATTATGGAAAAATTCGGTCATCTTTTAAAAGCGTTTAAATTTGGCGTGCCTCCCCATGGAGGCATTGCCTTGGGTCTAGATAGAATAATAATGCTTTTGCAAAATGAGTCGAGCATTCGGGAAGTTATCGCTTTTCCAAAAACCGGGGATGGCAAAGATTTAATGATGGAAGCCCCTTCACCGATAGACGATAAACAGCTTAAGGAGTTGCATCTTAAAACTTTAAATTCTTAATTTTTTGTGCTATAATCTTTTGGGTCTTGCCGGGTTAAGGAACGAGTCAGGACGTGGATTATCTTAAGGGAGCTTTAGGTCTTTTATTCCGTGGAATAAAAGTGCGAGCACCCACTTGATGATTAGCTGATTCGACCTTAATCGCGGGCAAGGCCCCCTCATTTACATCGCTAAATTGCTAAATTACTTGCCAAATTAAGAGGATTATGTCAAAAGTTTGCGCTATTTGCGGAAAAACATATCAAAAAGCTACACGTTATAAAAAAATACGCTCTGTTTATAATCCTGTTTCCCGCCGTCAGCAAAAACCTAATTTGCAATGGTTTAAAATGCCTGATGGACAAAGAATTTTAGTTTGTTCAGCCTGCCGCAAGCGTCTTTCAAAAACGGTTTAGGATAATTAATGTTTGGCGTTTACCCGCTAAAAATCTCGGGGAATGGTCCAATGGCAGGATATACGCATGGGGTGCGTGTGGTGGGAGTTCAATTCTCCCTTCCCCGACTAATTAGCTAAAAAATAAAAATATGAAAAAAACTTATATCATAATAATTCTCATTCTCATCGGGTTAATTTTAGCCGGCGCTGGATATTATTTTTTGAATAAGGAAAAAGCAGTAGTTTGCACAATGGACGCAAAAGAATGTCCTGATGGTTCTTTTGTAGGCAGGGTACCGCCTGATTGTGAATTTTCTTTATGCCCCGGAGAAGAACAAGGGATTTTAATTACCTCTCCCACAGAAGAGGACGAGATATTTAGTCCTTGGCGAATAATGGGGCGGGCAAAAGGACCTTGGTATTTTGAAGCCCAATTTACAGCCGAACTTTATGATGATAATCAAAATCTTTTAGGGACTGCTGTTTTAACTTCCAGAGGAGATTGGATGACCGAGGATTTTGTTCCTTTTGAAGGAGAATTAATCTTTACTAAACCAGAAACCTCTTCAGGGATGCTACGATTTTTAAGCGCTAACCCTTCAGGGTTGCCTCAAAATCAAAAAGTTTTTGAAATGAAAGTTCAATTTACCGAGACAACGCCGACACAAAAAATCCTGCTTTATTATTATAACCCGGAAAAGGATAAAGATGAGCAAGGTAATATCAAATGCAGCCGCGATGGCTTGGCCGCTATAGAAAGAGAGGTTTCTGTTAATCAGACGTCAATTATAGAAGTTATCGATCTTCTATTAAAAGGCAAGGAAAATTTAACCGCAGAGGATAAAGAGCAAGGCGTAACAACAGAATATCCTTTAGAGGGTTTTAGTTTAGAAGAGGCTGTATTAAAAGCAGATGGAACATTGGTTTTAACTTTTAATGACCCTTTAAACAAAACTTCTGGCGGTTCTTGTCGAGCAGGAATTCTCTGGCTCCAGATAGAAGAAACCGCTAAACAGTTTGAAGATGTCAAAAAAGTTGAGTTTTTGCCTGAAGAATTATTCCAACCATAAGTTAAAATAATAAAGGTCGCGAGCTAAAAATAAAAAAATTAATCCGTCAGCCGGCGGAAAAAATAAAAAAATGGATAACAAAACATTAATAGATTTGAGAGAAGATTTAGTTGGGGAATTAGATGCTATAAATTTATACCAAATGCATATTGACGAAATTGACGACGAAGAGGTAAAAAAACTATTGTCTCATATTAGAGACGATGAAAAAGAGCATGTTGCTGAATTAGTAAAAGCAATTAGAAGCCTTGATCCTTCTCAGGAAGAAAAGTTTCAGAAAGAAGGGCTTTAAATTGCTTTTAGATTCTTCTTAATGACTGATAATGACTGATAAAAAAAAGAAGAAAATTAAACAAGGATGGGTTCAAAAAGTAAGTTTAACAAGTAATGCCCTGGATTTAGAAGAAGGTGTTTTTACTTGGCAAGATCCTAAGAAAATAGCTTGCTCTTTAAAGCAATCGGCTGAACAAAGTTTGAGGCGCAAGGGATCTCCTTTTCAATCGGCAATGTCAATGCTAAATTTTTATATCAATCGGACTGGCAAAAACCTTAAACCAAGGCAAAAAGAAATTTTAGATCAAGCTAAGGAAGAATTAAGAATAATTTTTAATAGAAAACAAAAAAAGAAGAAATAAAATTTAGAAAAATGAAGAGAAGAATTAAAAATAAAAAAGCGATTAATAAAAAACTTTTGCCTTTGCGCCGGCCGCCCCGATTGGAAGGTGAAGCCCATAAATTTGGAGTGAAACCTGTTAAAAAGGAGCGAAGGAAATAAAATTATTATTTGCTTTTGGCAAGCAAAGGTAAAAATTAATTAATAAAAAATATGCAACAAATAATAACAGAAAGCTTAATGACGAATTTTTGGCTGCTTGCTTTATTCCTTACTTGGAGCTTAATTTGGAAAGGATTGGCATTGTGGAAAGCGGCAAGAAATGAACATAGATGGTGGTTTATCGCTTTGTTGATTATAAATACAGCAGGCCTTTTAGAAATAATTTATATTTTCTTTTTTAGTAAAAAGAAAGAGTTTGTAGAAAAGAAGCCCTCCGCCGCTTCCACCTCCGCTAAAGCTTCGGTGGATAAAAAAGCTATGGAGGATAAGCCCTCCTCTGCTTCCACCTCCGCTAAAGCTTCGGTGGATAAAAAAGCTATGGAGGACAAGGAAGAAACAATAAAAGAATAGGCAGAAGAATAGGAATAAACTAAAAACGCTCCAAAAGAGCGTTTTTTATTGGTAATATATTTGTGATATTTTGTGATATAATGAAATAGTTATTACAAAAATATTAATTTTATGGATAAAAGCAAGCTTTTAGCTGATAGAATGAGGCCTAATGATTTAAGCGATTTTTTGGGTCAAGATGAGTTAGTAGGTAAAGGAAAATTATTAAGACAGGCGATAGAGTCAGATAAAATTCCTTCAATGATTTTTTGGGGGCCGCCCGGAAGCGGTAAGACTACCTTGGCTTATATTATTGCTCAAAAAACCAAGTCAGAGTTTAAACAAATTAGCGCTGTTTCCAGCGGCTTAAAAGATTTAAGAGATATTTTAAGAGAAGCAGAAGCCAATAAAAGATTGGGAGTAAAGACAATATTTTTTATTGACGAAATCCATCGTTGGAACAAATCCCAACAAGATGCTTTGTTGCCGCATATAGAAAAAGGTAGCATTATTTTAATTGGCGCGACTACAGAAAATCCAAGTTTTGAAGTGGTGGGACCTTTGCTTTCCCGCTGCCGGGTTTTTGTTTTAAAACAATTATCCAAAACTCATTTATTTAAAATTCTTAAAAGAGCTTTAGAAGATAAGGAAAATGGGTTAGGGGAATTAAAGATTAAAATAAATGATGAGGTTGTTAATCTTATCGCTGGAATGAGCAATGGCGACGCTAGAATCGCCTTGAATGTTTTAGAATATGCCTCTTCTTTATCAAAGAATATTACAGAATCAATTGTTAAAGAATCTTTTCAAAAATCAAATTTGTTTTATGATAAAGACGGTGAAGAGCATTACAACATTATCTCCGCTCTTCATAAATCAATGAGAGGTTCTGACGCTAATGCGGCTTTATATTGGTTAGCTAGGATGCTGGAAGCAGGAGAAGACCCTTTATATATTGCCCGTCGGTTAATCCGCTTTGCTTCGGAAGATATTGGTTTGGCAAATTCTCAGGCTTTGGAGCAGGCAGTGGCCGCTTATGAGGCCTGCCATTTTATTGGGGTTCCGGAATGTAATGTCGTTTTGGCGCAAGCGGTTGTTTATATGGCAAAATGCAAGAAATCCAACGATTTATATACGGCTTATGAAAAAGCGGCAGCTGATGTTAAAAAATTTGGCAATTTGCCTGTTCCTCTTCATATTCGCAACGCGCCGACATCGTTAATGAAAAACCTAGGTTATGGTAAGGGATATAAATACAGCCCCAATTATAATTATAAAGAGAAACAAGAATATTTCCCCCCAGAATTAAAAGGCAGAAAATATATTTAGCAAACACTTGACATTCATTTTAGATTTGCTATACTCTCCTTGGTGTTATTTTTAAGCCGCAAGGCCTATAAATAACACCATTGCTGTCGTTTTTGGCTTGCCAAAGGCGGCAGCATTTTTTTATATTAAAACATAGGAGAACTGTTCTCCTGTGTTTTACGGCCAAGGTAAAAATATATAAAAGTAAACCTTGGCCGTTTTTCATTTAGTTTATTTTAAGCTATAATGTAAGCATGAAATTACAATTTCTATATTCCAAAATTAAAGAAAAAGAAAAGCTATTGGATATTTACGAAGAATATCAATGGTTTGTTGATAATAATTTTCCCATTGTTGTACCTAAATTTTATACCAAGATTTATCAAAAAATAAAAAGAATAAAAAAAATTTTGTTAAGGAGTTAAGTATAGAGTTAAATAAAAAATATGATGAAAATGATTACCAGCGAAAAAGCGAGAAGATAAAAAATAACTGGCAAAAAATTGAGCAAGATTTTTTTAATACTCTGAAAAGTTTTAATTTTAAAATAAAAGATAAATATATTTGTTATATTTCTTTGTATGGGCCGTCAGGGCAGTTTAATTATCCAGGAGTCATTAATTTACGGGTGAGCAATACCAAAGACATTAAAGAAGCCAACAAAACAATTGCTCATGAGTTGATTCATTTGTTTATTTACAACAAGGTAAAAAGATTAAAATTGAATTACAAACAAATAGAGGGTGTAGTTGATTTGTTTTTTACAGAAACAAAATTAAAAACTATTTTCCCGCGATATAAGCTGCAAAGTATAGCTATTTATAACAAAAGATTGTTTGAGGAAATAAAAGAAGATTTATGAGAAAAAACCAACGAGCCGGAGTAGCAATAAAGCAAGGTGAAAAATTTCTATTAATAAAGAGGAAAAAAGGCAATGATATTTATTATATTCTACCAGGAGGTGGCGTTGAGTCAGGCGAAACTCCAAAACAAGCGGCGATTAGAGAGGTAAAAGAAGAATTAGGTATTGATGTAATAATTGATAAGAAGATTGCTGACTTTAAGCACAGAGGCAATACCGAATTTTATTTTTTATCAAAAGATTTTAATGGAGAAATTAAATTAGTCGGGGATGGTGTATTTAATTCAAATATTACTGATACAGAGGAGTGGGTTTTAATTGAAGATCTTCACAAAATTAACTTACTGCCCGAGAAGATTAAAAATATTCTAATTAGATTATTTACGCAAACATAAATGATTTCAAAATTGTTTTATATATAAGACAATAATCTATCTTGGTAAAAACCGCCATATGTGTGTGGACATTACCCACAGGGGGTTGACAAATTGAAAAGAAAGAGATATACTTGAGGTAGATTTAGAGAAGATCGAGTCTTGCACCTTGAAAATTAAAAAAATTTAAAAGAAAGGAGGTGAATGAAATGGATAATTCATTAAGAAAGAAACAATTTGATCCCGTTAGTATGGTTTCATTTTCATCAAAAAAATATGCAATAATTGAGCCAAATAAAATAATTTTCGTTGTTGATTCGAGTGAAAAACAAGTAGAAGATTTGGTTAAAAAAGAGAAAGCAGCATTTAAAAAACAATTTCAATCTAATAGCTTTCTAGAAAAAAGAAGACAAAATTTAGTAGCCTTAACTCTCTTACCAACAAGGGACTGTAATTTACGTTGCATCTACTGTTATGCAAAAGGCGGAGAATACTTTACTTATATGCCGCTCCAAGTAGCTTTTTCATCATTAGATGCTTTAGCAAAAAATGCTGATGGTAAAGATATTATTCTTAAGTTCGCCGGAGGCGGTGAGCCGTTTATGAATTTTGAGCTTATGCAGAAAGCATATAAATATGCCAAAGATCTTTTTAATAAAGTATATCCTGCCGTAGTAACTAATGGAACTTTCAACTCTGAACAATTGGATTGGATTTTAGAAAATGATGTATCACTGAGACTTTCCTTTGATGGTATAGCTCATGAAAAACAACGACCATTTAAAGATAATACCTCGTCATTGGAAATAGTTGAAGAGAATATTAAGAGATTAATTTCCGCTAATAAAAGTTTTATGATAGAATGTATAGTTACGAATGAAAGTGTTCGCAAAATGGCAGAAACAGTAGCTTATGTATCACAACTTGGTATTTCGGTGTTAAAAATTGAGCCTGTTCATATATCTGAGATTTCACGAGGTGATTCTTCAATGATACCGACCCCACAGGAATTTGTGAATAACTTTTTAGTAATGTTGGAGTATATTGTAGACCATAATTTAAAGATAAAAATAGATACAGGATTTTTTTCTAAGCCATCAATAAATGCTTACTGTTATGTTAATGGGAGAAATTTAATTATTACTCCTGAAGGAAACATTACTTCTTGTGTTGAGGTTACGAAAAAAACAGATCCATTTGCTGAAATGATGATTTACGGCTCAGTTTTAGTAAAAAAAGGAATTTTTTCTTTTAATAAAATTGCTTTATCTAAGCTCAAAACTTTGCATTTTAATAATTGTAGAAAATGTACTGATTGTAGGTTAAGATTAATTTGCGGCGGTGGATGCTCTATGAGAAATCTTTGGGATAATGGGTTTCCATTAAAACCTTCAAAATACATCTGTCAGATAGAGCATTTGCTTATTCCCGAGATTTTTTCTTTAGTAGTGGATGATTCTTCTTACAGTGACATTCTTTTTGATGATGTAGAAATTAATTGTTAATATATAAACAAAAACTGTATAGGAAACTATATAGGACAAAAAGAGGTGAATTAGGATGAAAATAATTGTTATTAAATGG
Organism: Minisyncoccota bacterium; assembly: GCA_041654015.1. Lineage (GTDB taxonomy): Bacteria > Patescibacteriota > Minisyncoccia > UBA6257 > UBA6257 > JAQTTC01. Next base: position 22,371 of record JBAZEI010000001.1, read on the forward strand.
AAATCTACTGATAGTCGTGAGCAATCTGATCAATTAGTGGGAGCAGCACATCCTGGTTGTTGTAGCCAAGACGGTGGTTGTCCGAAGAAACATGGATAGGGTTAGTCAAGTAATGAGTATCAAAGGGGGGCCTTTGCAAGTGATAATCAAAATAATATAGGGGTGCTTGATATAAGCCCCCCTTTTTTATAATATTAAAGGTAATAATATCAACATATGAAGGAGAGGATTGATGTTGTAATAGCAAAAAAGAAGCTAGCTAAAAGCCGGACTATGGCTGAAAATTTAATAAAAGCTGGCTTGGTTAAAGTTAATGAAAAACGAATTTTTAAACCAAGCACCAAAGTATCCGAGGACGATATAATAAAAATTGCTTCTTTACCAAAATATGTAAGTCGAGGGGGATTAAAACTGGAGAAGGCTTTAGATGTTTTCGAAGTTGATGTGAAAAATCTAGCAGTACTTGATGTAGGCTCTGCAACAGGTGGTTTTACAGATTGTTTATTGCAAAGAGGGGCAAGACATATTTATGCAGTTGATGTCGGCTATGGGCAATTGGATCAAAAATTAAGAAAACAATCAAAAGTTTCGGTGTATGAGAAGACTGATATTAGGAATTTAAAAAAGTTACCAGAGAAAGTAGATCTAGTTACAATAGATGTATCCTTTATCTCGCTTCTTTTAGTTTTACCCCATATTCCAAAATTATTAAAACATCCAGGGGAAATTATCGCTCTTATAAAACCTCAATTTGAGGTTGGTCCCGGAAAAGTTAAGAAAGGAATTGTAAGAGACGAAAAGCTTAGAACGTTAGCGATAGAAAAAATTAAAAGATGGATTTCTGATCGCAATTGGCAAATAAAAGGATTAATAGAGTCTCCAATTAAAGGAAAATTTGGAAATATTGAGTATCTGATTTATCTAAAAATCAATACTGATAAATAATTTGCAAGAATTCCGAGCATTGTTTACACTTTTTTGGCCTTTTTGGGATAAAGTGTAAGCAATATGACTATTTGTTCTCCCACTTGCTCTAAAACCAATATTTTAACCATTAACTCTTCTGCTTCAGCAGGGATTTATCCTATAACAGTTACTGCTACTGGCGGGGGGATTACAAGAAAAGCAAGTTACTTCTTAATAATTAAAAAAGAAGGATCTGAACCTATTCGTGGTTGTACTGATTCAACAGCCACCAATTACAATCCTGAAGCAACTAAAGATAATGGTTCTTGCAAATATGAATGCAAGATCTTTAATTTTGATGTCCCAGATATGATGTGGGTGGGTTATCCCAGAACAGCTGAATGGTCTACCAACGAAGTTTGTACAACAGGGAAGATTACCTGTAGATTAAAAAAAGATGGGACAGATTGCGGAGATAGGGAAGATTTGAGCAGTGATAAGATCTCTTTAAAAGATGATGAACCTAACTTTAAACCATTTACTATCTACCAACCTGGATATTATCAATATGAATTTGAAGCTTGTGGACCTAATAATTGTGATACCTGGGGAGATGGTAGCGGCGCTGGAGAACCTACTGAATTACCCATAATCCGAGCCATTAACCTTCCTATCTGGTGGGAAATTAACCCTGTCTTACCTAAAAAAGATACAGAATAACAAACACTTGACCCCCACACCATAACGAGCACTAAGTGCTTTGCGCTAAACCCCCACACCATATAGTCTTTAGATATATAGAAGTTAGTCTAAATTTATTTGGTGTGCGGGGTAAAATACGAAGTATGTGCTCATTTGGTGTGGGGGTTGACATTCATTTTAGATTTGCTATACTACTTCTGGTGTTATTTCTAAGCCGCAAGGCCTATAAATAACACCATTGCTGTCGTTTTTGGCTTGCCAAAGGCGGCAGCATTTTTTTATTATTAATAATTATTAATGAGGATAATTAATGAGGTCGGACCTCGTTAATTATTTTAGAAAAAGTTAATTTATATATTTTCTTATTTTTTCATATATTTTCTTTTTTCAATTGTTTCTGGTATGATATGAACGCGGAAAATAAATTGTTTTAACTAAATGGGAAATTTATTTGTTATTGCCACTCCGATTGGAAATTTGGAAGATATTTCTTTGCGAGCGCTTCGGATTTTAAAAGAAGTTGATTTAATTTTAGGCGAGGACACAAGGGTGACAAAAAAGCTGTTGTCTCGTTATAATATTGAAACGCCGGTAATCAGTTACCATCAGCATTCGCAGATTAAAAAGATGGAGCAGGTTTTATTAATGCTTCGAGACGGGAAAAACTTGGCTTTAGTTTCTGACTCTGGAACCCCGGGCATTTCCGATCCCGGCAACAAATTGATTAGTTTTTTGGTTCAGGAGAAGACTTCTTTAGAAGATTTAAAAATTATTCCGATACCGGGATGCTCAGCCTTATTGGCCCTTAGCAGTGTTTCCGGCTTGCCGATGGATAAATTTGTTTTTTTGGGATTTCCGCCAAACAAAAACAAAAGAAACAGATTCTTTGAAGAATTGTTGTTTCAATTAAATAATTTTAAACACCCGGTTATTTTTTATGAATCGCCTCATCGGATTATAAAAACATTAGAGGAAATTTATAGTCGGGTTCAAGATTCTGGTTTAGAATATCAAGTAGTGACTGGCCGGGAATTAACAAAAAAATTTGAGACAATTTATCGGGGGACATTAAGGAAGGTGATTGATAAGATAAATTGTGATAGAATAAAAGGAGAGTTTACGGTGATAATTTATCAAAGCCAATAAGTATTTATGGATAAAGTAGTAATCGGAGACGATTTAGGAGAAAAATTGAGTCAAGAGCTTAATTTGCCATTTATTTCCTTTGAAGATAGGGTTTTTAATGATGGCGAAGTTCAACCTCGTTTAGTAAAAGAAGAAAAAACAAAAGAAGCCATTTTAATTATTCAGAAAAAGAGAAAAGAGAATATAAACAGCTATCTTGTAAAATATTTTTTATTATTGAGAAAAATAAGAGATTTTAGCCAAAAGACGATTGCTATTATGCCCTATTTGCCCTATAGCCGGCAGGACTCTATTTTTCGCGAAGGAGAACCTCTTTCTTCTCTTTATTTGGCGGAATTAATAGAGAAAAATACGGATGTTTTCCTCACCTGCAATATGCATGAACATAGAAAGAAAATCGGGGATTTATTTAAAATCCCGGCTTATAATGTTTTTCTTTTTGATAATATGGCAGAAAAATTTAAAGAATTTTCTCCTTCAAGGACGATTGTTATCGGTCCCGACGAAGAAGCCAATGCATTTATTGATAATTTTTGCAGGAATTTTCCGGCTTCCAAGTTGATTTTTGAAAAACATAGGAACAGAGAGACAGGGGAGATTAGCTTTATTTACCCAGAAAACACGGAAAGCACTTTGAAGGGCAAGGATGTAATTATTGTTGATGATATTGTTTCTACCGGTGAAACCATTTTAGAAGCAGCAAAAATAATAAAACAGTTTCAAGTAAAAACAATTAATTTCGCTTTTATCCATTCTATTTTTGGGGACGAGGTGATTGATCGATTGGCAGTAATTAACCCCAAAAAAATTATATTTACCAATACTTTAGAAAGCGTTCACTATGCCGTTGATATTATTAAACCTTTAGCGAAATACCTTTTGGAATATAATTTAATTTAATAATTTATTCGTTCGTTAGTTAGGAGAGCCAGTTGGCGGATTCATTAATTTCTATAATTTCTATGAAAAAGAAAAATACAAAGAAAAATAGCAAGAAAAATAATTCACGAAAAAATAATTCTAAAATAAATAGCACTTTTTTGTTGAAAGTAAAATATTTGGATATTCAAACCGGTTATCCCTGGATTGCGGTTATTCATGAGGAAGATGGCGAAACTTTTGGCATTAGGCCGGGTGACGAGGTGGGTTTAAAATGGAAAAACAAACAGACAGAAATAGCGGTAGATATGACAAGAAGCATGGTTCATAAAGGTGAGGTGGGACTTTTCCGAGACATTACTAATAGATATAAAATTAAAGAGGGGGAATTGTTGGAACTAAAGCTTGCCAGCCAGCCAGTATCTGTTAAAACAATCCATAAAAAATTAGACGGGGAAAAGATAACCTATAAGGAGATTCGTTCTTTGATCTCTGATATCGCTAAATTTAGAATCAGCGATTTAGAATTAGCTTTTTTTATTGCCTCGGCTTTTGACGAGAAAAATTTTTCCCGGAAGGAAATTTATTATTTGACCAAAGCAATCAGTGAAACCGGAGAAATGTTGAAATTTGGAGATTTAGTGGCAGATAAACATTCAATTGGCGGGATTCCGGGAAATCGGATTACACCGATAGTAATTCCCATTGTGGCTAGCTATGGCGTGATTATTCCTAAAACTTCTTCTCGGGCTATTACTTCCGCCGCTGGAACCGCTGATACAATGGAGGTTTTAACGCCGGTTGGATTTAGCGCAAAGGAGATAAAGACAATAGTCAAAAAGACAAATGGTTGTTTGATTTGGGGTGGCGCTTTAAGATTAGCGCCGGCAGATGATAGATTTGTTGAAATTACCCGTCGTTTAGGCAGGGAGCCTTATTCAAAGATGGTAGTTAGCATTATGTCTAAACAAGTGGCAACTGGCGTCAATCGTTTAGTAATTGATATGCCTGTCGGACCGACAGCCAAAATTCATAATGAAAAAGATGTTCGTTTTGTCAAAGATTTATTTTTTTATTTAGCTCGACGTTTTCAAATGAAAATAAAGATTATTACCACAAAAGCAATGGGCCCAATTGGCCGGGGCATTGGTCCTTCTTTAGAGGCGAGGGATGTAATGAGGGTATTACAACAAAAAGAAGGAAGGCCAAAAGATTTAGAAGAGAAAGCTGTTCTTTTCGCCGGCCAATTGTTAGAATTAGCAGGCAGAGCTAAAAAAAATAAAGGTCAAAAAATGGCCTTAGATTCTCTAAAATCAGGCAAAGCTTTAGAGAAAATGCGGGAGATTATAAAAGCCCAAGGAGGGGATTTTAATATTGATTCTGAAAAAATAAAAACAGGAAAAGCTTTTTGGAAATTAAAGTCGCCTGAAGAGGGTTTAATAAAAGCAATTCATAACAAGAATTTAAATAAAATTTGTAGATTATTAGGCGCTCCTTCAACCAAAGAAGCTGGTGTTTATCTGGATAAAACAGTTGGGGAAAAAGTAAAAAAGAAAGAAATTCTTTGCACTTTTTGTAGTAATAGCGAGCAAAGAATACTTTTAGCCAAACACGCTTTAGGGAAGTTAGAATTATATACGATAAAAAAATCATAATTAAATTAAATCAATCTAATATTTTATGTTTTCAGTGCCATTGGTTTTTCAGATAATTATTCTTTTGTTTTCTATTATTATCCATGAAGTTTCTCATGGGTTAGCTGCTTTGCGTTTAGGCGATGATACGGCAGAAAAAATGGGGCGTTTGACTCTAAATCCTTTGAAACACTTAGACCCTATTGGTTCAGTTTTTTTGCCCTTGATGCTTATAATTATGCATTCAGGGTTTATTTTTGGTTGGGCTAAACCAGTACCTTATAATCCATTAAATCTTAAAATGCCGCGCCGTGATTCTGCTATATTAGCTTTTGCCGGGCCCTTGGCTAATTTTTCTTTAGCTTTAATTTTCGGCCTTGTTATTAGAATTATAGACACCACTTCAGTACTGGTGTCTTTAATGCCCTTTTTAATGTTTATTGTTTGGATCAATTTAATTTTAGCGGTTTTTAACTTAGTGCCAATTCCTCCCTTAGACGGATCAAAAATACTGTTTTATTTGTTTCCTTCCCGCGAGCTTGAAATAGCGCTTTCCCGTTATGGCATTATTCTTTTACTATTTTTTATTATATTTGCCGGCAATATTATCTTGCCTTTAGTGATGATATTATTCTCTTTATTTACTGGTATTCCTCTAATGTAATTGAGAGGTAATTGACATAAAGTGTCTTATTTGTTAATCTTTTTTATTATGCCTACTTTGAATCAATTAATCAGAAAAGGGAGAAAGCCAATAACAAAGAAGAGCAAATCAGTTGCTCTATCTTTTTCTTTTGACGCTATTAAAAATAGACCGAGCTATCATTATTCTCCTTTGAAAAAGGGGGTTTGTTTAAAAGTTTTCACCACTACTCCTAAAAAGCCAAATTCAGCTTTAAGAAAGGTTGCCCGGGTTAAATTAAGCAATGGAATGGAGGTTACCGCTTATATTCCCGGCGAGGGGCATAATTTACAAGAGCATTCAATCGTTTTAGTCAGAGGAGGCAGAGTAAAAGATTTGCCCGGAGTTCGTTATCATGTAGTTCGTGGAAAATATGACACGCTTGGTGTTGAAGGAAGAAAACAACAGAGAAGCAAATATGGAACAAAGAAGCCAAAATAATATATCGTTATTAATTTATAGGTTTTATTATGAGAAGAAAACATAGACAAGAAAAACAATACGACGAAGATTTAATTTATAAAAGCGCTTTAGTAACACGTTTTATTCACTATTTAATGAAGGACGGTAAAAAATCCACTGCCCAAAGAATTTTTTATAAAACAATGGAAATTATAAAAAAACAAACGAAGCAGAATCCCTTAGAAATATTTAATTTAGCAATTAAAAATGTATCTCCAGATCTTGAGGTTAAGACTCGAAGAATAGGCGGCGCCAATTATCAAGTGCCTCAAGCGGTGACTGAGTATCGAAAAATTACTTTAGCTTGTCGTTGGTTGATTAATGCTTCCCAAGAAAAAAAAGGAAAATCAATAGCTGAAAAACTGGCTGAAGAATTAATTTTGGCTTCCAAAAATGAAGGAGCGGCGATTAAAAAGAAATTGGATGTCCACCGAATAGCAGAGTCCAATCGGGCTTTTGCTCGTTTTAGTTTTTAAAGGGCTTTCTACAAATTTTGGAGCTATTGGGCGAACAAAATTTGTCCAGAAAACCTTTACCCCGCTCTTTTGATTATTGTTCTAGAATTGAAACAAAATTTATAGATATCATATTTTATAGAAAAAGCACACTATAGAATTTACAAAAGGGCGGGGTGCTCAATGTTGTAGCCCCGCCATCAAAGACTACATTTAAAAGAGATGAAAATTTTTAAAAATTATTATTTACCCCGTTTTTCTATTATTTTAAAATTATTGAAGGCGGGGACAACATTGGCATGACTAAAATATATCCTAAAGAGAAGATAAGGGACATTGGTTTTATTGCTCATATTGATGCTGGGAAAACAACAACAACCGAGCGGGTTTTGTTTTATACAGGGATAACCCATAAGATTGGTTCAATAGACGAAGGAACAACTGTTATGGATTGGATGGAGCAGGAAAGAGAAAGAGGCGTAACTATTACTTCAGCGGCAACTACTTGTTTCTGGATTCCAACATACAGAGATAAAGACCCTAATTATGAACATCGAATCAATATTATTGATACTCCGGGGCACATTGATTTTACAGCAGAGGTTCAAAGATCTTTAAGGGTTCTTGACGGAGCAGTTGTTATTTTTGACGGCGTTGCCGGCGTGGAATCACAGTCAGAAACAGTTTGGCGCCAAGCAGATAAATATAGAGTACCGCGAATATGTTTTATTAATAAAATGGATCGAATGGGAGTTGATTTTAAAAAAGCCTTTAGGTCTATTTATGAGAGGTTAACTCCTGATGCTTTGGCCGTTAATATCCCCATCGGCGCGGAAAGTAATTTTGAGGGAGTGGTTGATTTAATTTTAATGAAAGCGATATATTTTGAAGGAACGCAGGGAGAAACAGTGATTATAAAAGAAATTCCTTCCGAATTAAAAAATCAAGCAGAAGAATATAGAAAAGTTTTTATTGAAAAAATAATAGAACAAGACGAAGAAACCTTGACTGAATATTTAGAAAAAGGCAAAGAGCCGAATGCAGAAAAAATAAGAGCGATTTTAAGGAAAGCAACAATTGAAGGGAAAATAATCCCGGTTTTTTGCGGAAGTTCTTTTAAAAACAAAGGGGTTCAACTTTTAATTGACGCGATTGTAGAGTATTTGCCTTCACCGGCAGATTTGCCTCCTGTTCAAGGTGTTCACCCGAAAACCGGAGAAGTTGTTACCCGCTCGCCCAGCGACGACGAGCCTTTTGCGGCCTTGGTATTCAAAGTGGCCAGCGATCCTTATGTCGGGACATTAAGTTTTTTCCGGGTTTATTCAGGTATTTTTAAAAAAGGCAATTATCTTTTAAATGCGAATAAATCAAATCAAGAGAGGATTGGCAGATTATTACAGATGCATTCTAACCGACGTGAGGATTTAGAAGAGGTAAGGGCTGGTGATATTGCGGCGACAGTTGGCTTAAAAAACACCGGAACAGGAGATACCTTATGTGATCCTGATAATCCGGTGATTTTGGAGCAGATTGAATTTCCAGAGCCGGTTATCTCAATTAAAGTGGAGTCCCAAACAAAAGTTGACCAAGAAAAAATATCTTTGGTTTTAAAAAAATTATCAGAAGAGGACCCCACCTTTAAAGTAAAAACCGACCCAGAAACATTAGAAACAATTATTTCAGGAATGGGGGAGTTTCATTTGGAGATTTTAGTGGATAGAATGAAAAGAGAATTTAATTTGAATGTTAAAACAGGCAAGCCCCAAGTGGCTTATAAAGAAACAATAAAGAAAATTGTTGAGAGCGAAGGAAAATATATTAGGCAATCCGGAGGTAGAGGCCAATATGGCCATGTTTGGCTGAGATTAGAGCCCTTAGAAAGAGGCAAAGGGTTTGAATTCGTTGATGTTATTAAAGGAGGGGCAATTCCTAAGGAATATATTCCGGCGGTAGAAAAAGGGGTAAAAGAAGCTCTAGAAAAAGGAATTTTAGCCGGTTACCCAGTGTCTGATGTAAAAGTAACTCTTTATGACGGATCTTTCCATGAAGTAGACTCTTCAGATTTTGCTTTTAAGATTGCTGGTTCTATGGCGTTTCAAAGCGGCGCTAAAAGAGCTGATCCAGCGCTTTTGGAGCCGATAATGAAGTTGGAAGTGGTGATACCAGAAAAATATTTAGGCGATATAACAGGGGATTTGAGTTCTAAAAGAGGAAGTATAGAAAGCATAGACGACAGAGGAATGATGAAGGTTATTTCTGCCAAAGTGCCATTAGCGGAAATGTTTGGTTTTGCTACGAAGTTACGTTCTCTGACAGAAGGCCGGGGAGTCTTTACTATGGAATTTGACCATTATAAAGAAGTACCTTACAATATCGCTCAGGAAATCATAGGTAAAACAGGCAAAGACGAGGAGGAAAACAATAAAAAAGAGTAGTAAAGCAACATTTAATCATTTAACAATGAAGCAATACAACAATGTAATTTGGGGGTTGACCCCCACACCAAACGTTTTTAGCATAAATTTCTATATAAATATAGATGAAACTTAGAAGTAATTGTTGGTCTACATATCTACAAAGTTCGTTATGGTGTGGGGGTTGACAATAAATTAATTATGCCTTAATATGGTAGATGCAAAGGTAATTTGCTAGTTAGCGGGAAAAAATAAAAATTCGTCCTATATATAGTCGAAGAGCAAAAAATTAATAAAAATTAAAATTAAAAATATGGCAGAAAAAGAAAAATTTGTTCGCAGTAAAGTTCATATGAATGTGGGGACTATTGGTCATATTGACCACGGAAAGACCACTTTAACAGCCGCAATTTTGCATGCCCTTTATTTAAAAGGATTAACAAAGAAAGAGGGAAATGTTGATGAAATTGATAATGCTCCAGAAGAAAAAGCTCGGGGAATTACCATTAATGTTCATCACTCTGAATATGAAACTGAAAAAAGACATTATGCCCATATTGATTGTCCGGGGCATATTGATTACATAAAAAATATGATTACTGGATCTGCTCAGATGGATGGTGCTATTTTAGTTGTTTCTGCTCCTGACGGACCAATGCCTCAAACATTTGAACATATTCTTTTAGCGAGGCAAGTTGGCGTTCCGGCGATGGTAGTTTTTCTGAATAAAGTTGATATGGTTCAAGATCAAGAACTCTTAGATTTAGTGGAAACAGAAATTAGAGAATTATTAACAAAACATGAATATGATGGAAAAAATGTGCCGATAATAAGAGGTTCTGCCTTAAAAGCCCTTGAAGCCAAATCAGCGGATGATCCGAATATTAAACCAATCTTTGATTTATTAGAGGCCATTGACTCATATTTTCCAGAGCCCGAAAGAGATATTGACAAGCCGTTTTTAATGCCAATTGAAGATATTTTTTCTATAGAAGGAAGAGGCACTGTTGCCACGGGAAGAGTGGAAAGAGGAAAAATCAAATTAAATGAGGAAGTGGAAATTATTGGTTATCACCCAAGCATAAAAACTGTCGTTACCGGATTAGAGATGTTTAATAAATCGCTTGAAGAAAGTCAGGCAGGAGATAATGTTGGAATTTTGTTAAGAGGTTTAAAAAAAGAAGAAATTAGGCGAGGCCAGGTAGTAGCTAAACCAGGGTCAATCACCCCTCATACTGGATTTGAGGCAGAGGTTTATATTTTAGCCAAAGAAGAAGGAGGCAGGCATACACCATTCTTTACAGGATATAAGCCCCAATTCTATATTCGGACAGCTGATGTTACCGGTGAAGTTACTTTGCCAGAAGGAGTGGAAATGGTAATGCCGGGAGATAATATCAAGTTTAAAGTAGAATTGATTGTTCCTGTCGCTTTGGACGAGGGCGCTCGATTTGCTATTCGTGAAGGAGGAAAAACCGTAGGCGCTGGTGTCGTAACAAAGATAATTAAGTAATTATTATTTATTATTGTGCCAACTTCTAAAGCGGAAACCCAACAGAAGATTAGAATAAAAATTAAGGGATATGATTATCGGATTCTTGACAATTCCTGTAAGCAAATAATTGAAACAGTAATGAGGTATGGAAGCGAAGTTAGAGGGCCGATACCTTTACCGACAGAGATTCATCGCTATACGGTGAATAAGGCTACTTTTGTTAAGAAGGACGCGCGAGAACAATTTGAAATTAGAATTCACAAAAGATTAATAGAAATTCCTAATTCAAATCAAAAAACCATAGAAGCTCTTAGCAATTTAGATTTACCAGCGGGAATAGATATAGAAATAAAGATGTAAGCCCGGAATGTCTAGTTTGAGAATAAAATTTCATTAGAAAAACTGGGCTAATGCCCAGTTTTTCTATGAAGAGTTAAACTTTTATGAAATTTATTTTAGCTAAAAAATTAGAAATGTCCCAGATTTTTAATGAGAAGGGAGAAATTGTTCCAGTGACTATTTTAGAAGCGGGTCCGGTTAAAGTTACTCAATTAAAAATAAAAGATAAAGATGGTTATGAGGCGATTCAAGTGGGCTTTGGAAAGAAGAAAAATAAATTTCAGTGGCTTCAGGAATTTAATTTAGATAAAAAGAGAAAAAATGAAAAAGAAGAAATTACTTTGAAAATAGGAGATGAAATAAAGGTTGATATTTTTCAAGAGGGCGATGAAGTTTTGGTTATTGGAAAAAGCAAAGGAAAGGGTTTTCAAGGCGTTGTGAAGAGGCACGGATTTAAAGGCAGTTCAGCGACTCACGGAACAAAAGATCAATTAAGGGCGTCAGGTTCAATCGGCTATACAGGAATCCAACGAGTAGTAAAAGGGAAAAAAATGGCAGGTAGAATGGGGCAAGAGCAGATAACTTTAAAAAGAGTTAAGGTAGTCAAAGTTATTCCTGAAAAGAATCTTCTTTACTTAAAAGGAGCCATTCCGGGCAGAAGAAATTCCTTGTTAAAAATTATAGGTTAAAAATTATAAGTTAAAATGAAAGCGCCAATTTACAATTTGGAAGGAAAATTGCAAAAAGATATAGAATTATCTTCGGAGATTTTTAATAAGGAATTTAACAATGATCTCGTTTATGAGGTGTCTAAGAATTTATTGAGCATTCAGCGAAAGCCGTTAGCCTTTACTAAAGATCGAGGAGAAGTAAGGGGCGGGGGAAGAAAACCTTGGGTTCAAAAAGGAACTGGCAGGGCCCGCCACGGCTCTATTCGTTCTCCTCTTTGGAAAGGCGGTGGTGTAACTTTTGGGCCGAAAGCCAAAGATAAAAATTTAAAGAAAAAAATAAACAAAAAAGTAAGACAGGAAGCGATAGAGATGGTTTTATCCCAAAAATTGAAAGAAGGAGAATTAAAAATAATTGAAAACATCCAATTAGAAAAACCAAAGACAAGTTTAATGGATAATTTCTGTAAAAATGTTTTTGAGAAAAAGAAAAAAATTCCCAGTATTTTATTCGTTGTTGCTTCAAAGGAGAAAGAATTATTTAAATCCGCTAAAAACCTTCCTTATCTTAAAGTTATTAATTCGGAAAATATTAATTTAATAGACCTTTTAAATTATAAATATGTGTTGTTTTCAGAAAAAGCGCTCTCTTTATTGGAAAAAGATTAAAATATAATTTTTTATGAGTATTTTAAATATTTTCAAAACAAAACAGAAAAAAGAACGGTTGATTAAGCCCAAAAAAGAAAAAAAACAAGCGGAAAATTCAGCCGTTGTCCAAGCAGAACAAGCAGAAAGCGCTCCCTCGCTTCCTCTAAAAGGATCTCTAAAGGAACAAGGTTTTTTAATAAAGCCTTACTTTAGCGAAAAGTTTAGTTTATTGGGAGAAAAAAATAATAAATATATTTTTGAAGTTCATCAAAGAGCTACAAAAAATGAAATAAAAAAACTTTTAGAAGATATTTATAATGTAAAAATATTAAAAATAAATGTTTTAAGCGGGTCTCAAAAAACAAAAAGATGGAAAAATAAAAGAAGCTCTGCCAAAGAGAATAAAAAAATGATAGTTACTTTAAAAGAAGGGCAAAAAATAGAATTAGGAATATGATTAAAATATATAAACCAACAACACCGGCAAGACGTCATTATACAGTAAGCGATTACTCGGTTTTAACAAAAGACAATCCTTTTAAAAAATTAACTACTTTAAAGAGGAGAAATTTAGGCAGATCTAAAGGAAGAATAACAGTCCGACATAAAGGCGGCGGCAATAAAAAACTTTATCGCAGTATTTTTTTTGGTGAAGAAAAGAAAGGCATTCCTGGTGTAGTGAGGACTATTGAATATGATCCTAACCGCTCTTCATTTATTTCTTTAATAGCTTATAAAGATGGAGCCTGGGGCTACATCTTGGCTCCTCAAGGATTAAAAGTTGGCGAGATAATCATTTGTGACGAGAAAACTCCTTTGAAAGAAGGCAATAGGATGATGCTTAAAAACATTCCAGTCGGTTCCTTTGTCCATAATATTGAGGTAAAAGCAGGCGCTGGAGGAAAATTAATAAAATCCGCTGGATCTTCTGCTCAGGTATTGGCTCAAGATGGCAAAGACACTCATTTGAAGATGCCTTCTTCTGAAGTCAGAATTATTCCCAATATTTATTATGCATCAGTAGGCCAGCTTTCTAATGTTGAACATAAGATGGTATCTTTAGGTAAGGCTGGACGCTCTCGCTATATGGGAAGAAGGCCAAAAGTAAGGGGATCTGCGATGAATCCAGTTGACCATCCTTATGGAGGCGGAGAAGGAAGAACAAAAAGAGGCACTAGAAAGCCGAAGAGTATTTATGGTAAAGTAACCGGAGGAAAGAAAACAAGAAAGAAAAAAAGATATTCAGATAAATTCATTATAACAAGACGAAAGAAGAAGCGTCGATAATTCTTCATTCATAATTCATAATTCTATATTAAATATGCCACGTTCACTTAAAAAAGGTCCCTATATTCATCCGAAATTATTAAAAAAAATTTCAAAGATGAAAGCGGAAGATAAGACCCCTATCCAAACTTGGTCTAGGGAGTCAACTATTACGCCAGAAATGGTCGGTTATATTTTTATGGTTCATAATGGTAAAACTTTTGTAAGGGTTGAGGCGAGGGAGGAAATGGTAGGCCATCGTCTGGGAGAGTTTGCTCCTACTCGTAAATTCATTAAGCACGGAGGGAGAATGCAGCGGGAGATAGAGATGAAAAAAGGCATAGGCAAAGAAGAAAAAATAGTTGGTGAGAAAACCCAAAATGAGAAAAAATAACTAAACCTTATTAATCAGATATGGAAGTAAAAGCTTCTTTAAAATATTTAAGAATTAGCCCTCGCAAAACCCGTTTGGTTACTAACTTGATCAAAGGGTTGCCTGTTAAAGATGCTGAAGCCCAATTAACTTATATTTCTAAAAAAAGCGGCCAGCCTGTTTTAAAATTATTAAAATCAGCGATTGCTAACGCAGAAAATAATTTCCATTTGGATAAGGACAATCTTTATATTAAAATTATAAGAGTTGATGAAGGGCCAGCGTTAAAAAGATGGCGAGCCCGAGCCCGAGGCTCTGCTTATACGATTAAAAAAAGAACCTCTCATATTTTTCTGGTGCTGGACGAGATTAAAAAGAAATCACAACCAATTCTAAAATCAAAGGTGAAAACAGAAGAAAAGACCGAGAAAGAAATAAAGAAGGAAGAAAAAAAGGAATTGGAATCAAAACGGCCGCCGTTAGCAAAAGAAGAATTAGGAAAAAGGACAACAAAAAAAATAGCACCAAAAAGAGTTATCTTAAAGAAAAAAGTATTTCCTCGTAAAGCGATTTAAAGGATTAATTACATTAGTATGGGTAAAAAAGTCAGTCCAAAATCTCAAAGATTAGGTTTGAATAAGAGATGGGAGTCTCGATGGTTTAATTTAAAGGAACGTTCAAAATTATTGGAAGAGGATTACAAAATTCGCCGCTTTATCTCTGAGAAGGCGAAAGATTCCCGAATAGAAAGCATTGATATAGAGAGGAAAACAAAAGATATAAAAATTATTATTTGTACTGCTCGTCCGGGTGTTTTGATTGGTCGCCAAGGGCAAGGAATAGAGGCGCTTCAAAAAGGATTAAAAAAAATTTTAAATACTGATTTAAATATTAATATTTCTGTGGAAGAGGTTAAGAACCCGGAAATTTCTGCTCAGATAGTGGCTCAAGGAATAGCCGAAGATATAGAAAAAAGAATCCCTTACAGGCGCGTTTTAAAACAGCATTTGAATAAAATAATCCAGCATAAAAAAGTTTTAGGCGCTAAAATTATGGTTTCTGGAAGATTAGATGGTGTAGAAATAGCCCGTGATGAATGGATAAAAAAAGGAAGATTGCCTTTGTCTACTTTAAGGGCGGATATTGATTATGGAATCGCCGAGGCTCACTGCACTTATGGAACGGTTGGAGTAAAGGTATGGATTTATAAAGGAGAAAAATTTTTTAGTTTTGAATCGAGCGATTAAATTAAAAATTGGAAATTAAAAATTTTATATACTTATGTTATTACCTAAAAAAGTGAAACACAGAAAAATGCAGAAAGGGCGAAACAGGTTTCGTCAAATGGATAGCCGCGGGGCTGATCTCTCATTCGGCATTTTTGGTTTGAAGGCGTTGGAAGAAACTTGGCTTACTTCCCAGCAGATAGAGTCGGCGCGAAGAGCGATTGCTAGAGTTTTGCAGAAGGAGGGTAAGGTTTGGATGAGAATATTTCCAGATAAGCCAATAACTAAAAAACCGCCGGAAGTGACTATGGGTGGAGGAAAAGGCAATGTTGAGTATTACGTTTGCCCAGTAAATCCGGGAAGAATTCTTTTTGAAATTGATGGCGTGTCTTGGGAAAAGGCAAAAGAGGCTTTCCGTTTAGCGAGTTCTAAATTGCCGATAAAAACATCAATTGTTAAAAAATAAATGGTTAAAACAAAGGACTTGCGTTTAAAATCTGACGAAGAATTGAACCAACTGCTCTCTGAATCCCAAAAGAGATTAAGAGAGTTAAGGTTTAATTTGGCAAGCGGCAAAGTTAAAAATGTGCGGACAATCCGCGTTTTGAAAAAAGATATCGCCCGCATTTTAACTATTTTAAATGAGAAATCTCAAATTTAATTTAATGTTTTGACTACTATTATGGAGGAAAAATTATCAATTACTCAAATTGTTAAACCAAAAGCAATAAAACAAAAAAGGAGATTGGAGGGAGAGGTTGTTTCAAATAGAATGCAAAAAACAGTTGTAGTGCGGGTTTCAAGAATAAAACGGCATCCAAAATACAAAAAATATTATCGGGTTTCGCAAAAATTCAAAGCTCATGATGAAAAAAATCAATGTCAAATTGGGGATAAAGTTATCATAGAAGAAACGAAACCGTTGTCTAAAGATAAAAGATGGAAAGTAAAGGGTTTTGTCGGCGAAGGCAATCCGCCAGCTGGCGGAGAAGCCTGAGCAGTAATCCCCCCTCCTTCAGAGGAGAGGAGCGCTCAATGCTGTGGTAAAATTTACTTCGCATTGGGCTCGTAAAATTAATTACATTAGCATGATCCAACCTCAAACAATTTTGAAAGTGATTGATAATAGCGGAGCGAAAATTATTCGTTGTTTTAAAATTTTAGGCGGGACTAGAAGAAGATATGCTGAGATAGGTGATATTATTATTGGTTCAGTACAAGTGGCGGAGCCTCGCAGAGAAATAAAGAAAAAAGCGGTTGTCAGAGCAATAGTTCTGCGTCAAAAAAAATCTTTTAGAAGAAAAGACGGAAGTTATATTCGCTTTGACGAAAATGCAGTAGTTCTTATTAATGATAAAAATGAGCCATTGGGTAATCGTATTTTCGGTCCAATACCACGCGAAATAAAAGAGAAAGGCCACAGTAAAATTGCAGGTTTAGCCCCTGAATTAGTTTAAACTTTGTTTTAAACATTTAATCATTGAAAATTCATTAAAAATTTAAAATTGGAAATTAAAAATTAGTTTTCATTAGTATGAATATAAAAAAAGGCGACACAGTGCTAATAAAAAAAGGAAAGGATAAAGGCAAAACAGGCAAGGTTATAAAAGTTTTGCCATCAAAAGATAGGGTGGTTATTGAATCCTTAAATTTGGTGAAGAAAATTCAGAAAGCGAAAAAAGGAGGAGAGAAAAGTGAAATAATAACTGTTTCCCGGCCTATTGCTCGAGCCAATGTTATGCTTGTTTGTCCTAATTGCAAAAAGCCAGCGAGAATAGCCTTCCAGAAAGACAGCGAAGTTAAATTTAGAGTTTGCAAAAAATGCGGTTTTAAAATCTCTTAAATACAATATATAATTATGGAGCTTTCTTATAAAGAGCAATTTAAAAAAACAGTTGTCCCGGATATGAAAAAAGAATTTGATTTTGAAAATGATTTTGCCGTGCCAAAGATAACCAAAGTAGTGGTTAATGTTGGTGTGGGTCGATTGGTAACCGCTTCCAAGGACAGCAGGGAATTAATAAACAAAATTTCTGAAGTAATGGCAGCCATTACTGGCCAAAAGGCGTCTTTACGGCCGGCAAAGAAATCAATCGCCAGTTTTAAAGTTAGAGAAGGAATGCCTGTTGGCTTGAAATTAACTTTAAGGGGCAAAAGGATGGAAGATTTTATTTACAGATTTATAAATTTAGCTTTGCCGAGAGTTAGGGATTTTTGGGGCATTCCTTTGAAAAATATTGACGAAGAAGGAAATTTAAATTATGGTATTAAAGAATACAATATTTTTCCGGAAACAGAATCAATCCAAAACGTTCCGCCTTTCGGGCTAGAAATAACATTTGTTACTAATGCTAAAAGCAGAGAGCAAGCAATAAAATTATATCAATTATTAGGATTTCCTCTATTATGGCAAAAAAATCAGTAGTTATAAGAGCAAAAAAGCAGCCCAAATATTCTTCACGGATAGTGAGGCGTTGTTGGCGTTGCGGAAGGAAAAGAGGATATATAAGAGACTTTGGCCTTTGCAGGATATGTTTTCGAGAGTTAGCTTCTAAAGGAAAAATACCAGGAGTAAAAAAGGCCAGCTGGTAGATGGCAAATAACAATTTAACAATATAACAATTTAGCAATTTATATTCTATGATAGATCCAATAGCAGATATGCTAACAAGAATTCGCAATGCCCAGGCAGTAAAAGAAAAAACTGTTCTTATTCCTTATTCTAAAATAAAATTAGATATCGCAGATGTTTTACTGAAAAATGGATTTATTGAAGGAGTGGAAAAAGTTAAAAGAAGAGATAAAAATAGTCAAACAGGAACCAGCCAAAGATTTATTGAGATAATCCTTAAATATGATAAAAAAGGCCAGCCAAAAATTTCAGAAATAAAAAGAATATCAAAACCTTCAAGGCGTGTTTATATAAAAGCAAAGGATATCTGGCCTTTTAAGAGAGGATTAGGGCTGAAAATTTTATCAACTACGAAAGGAATACTTTCTGATTTAGAGGCAAAAAAGTTAAAGTTGGGCGGTGAAGTATTATTAGAAATATGGTAATTTAATTTTTATTATGTCTAGGATAGGAAAAAAATCAATTATTATTCCTTCTTCAGTATCGGTGAGTTTAGAAGGGCAAAAGATAAAGGCAAAAGGGCCGAAAGGAGAGGATTCTTTAATAGTCACCGATGGTTTTAATGTTGAATTAAAAGATAATGCAATTAGAGTTGTTCCCGCTCAAAATAATAAAGAAAGTTTTGTTAAATGGGGGACTTTAAGGTCAAAAATAAACAATTTAATAGAAGGAGTGGAAAAAGGTTTTATAAAACAATTGGAAATTAATGGAGTAGGCTACCAAGCTAATGTTGAAGGGAAGAATTTAAATTTAAAATTAGGGTATAATCATCCAGTCATTGTTTCTATTGAAGAAGGGTTAGAGGTTAAAGTAGAGAAAAATATTATTACTATCTCTGGAATATCAAAAGAAAAAGTAAACCAATTCGCCGCTTTGGTTAAATCAAAGCGGCCAGTTGAGCCCTATAAAGGGAAGGGAATTTATTATGTGGGAGAAACTATTTTGAGAAAGGCGGGCAAAAAAGTTTCTGGCGCCACAGGGTAAAATAATTAAAAATGAAAATAAATAATAATAAAAATAGCAGTAAAAAGCGGAGAGAGAGAAGACATACAAGAATAAGGGCAAAAATTTTAGGAACAAAAGAGAGTCCCCGATTTTGCGTATTTAAATCTAATAAACACATTTACACCCAAATTATTGATGATGAAAAGAGAGTAACGCTTGTTTCTGCTTCTGATTTTGATATTAAGGATTCAAAAGAAAAGAGCAAAACGGAAATGGCGCAAAAAGTAGGTGAGTTAACGGCTCAAAAGGCGAAGGAGCAAAAAATCACAAAAGTAGTTTTTGACAGAGGGGGGTTTAGATACCAAGGGAGAGTTAAATCGCTGGCTGAAGGCGCGAGAAAAGCCGGTTTGATATTTTAATTATTTTAAAAGCAATTATGGTTTTTAATAAAAAATCTCAATTTAATAAAACTGATTTTGAAGAAGCGGTGCTGGATATTGCCAGGGTGACTCGGGTAGTTGCCGGTGGTAAGAGACTGAGCTTCCGGGCAACAGTGGCGGTCGGTAGCAAAGAAAAGCATCAAGTGGGCATTGGCGTTGATAAAGGGAAGGATGTCTCTCAGGCAATACAAAAAGCAAGCGCTAAAGCTAAAAAAAATCTAATCACAGTGCCAGTTATGAATGATACAATACCTCATGAAATTACGGCAAAGTATAAAGCGGCAGAGGTGACTATAAAGCCAGCTTCTAAAGGGAAAGGAATTATTGCCGGCGGCGCGGTGCGAACAATATTAAAACTGGCTGATGTTCCTAATGCTATTGCTAAAATTTTAGGCAATACCAGCAATGCTATAAATAATGCCCGAGTGACAATTTTAGCTCTTTCTAAATTAAAGAGCTTTGTTGGCGAAGATACACATAAAAACAAACTAAACAAATAAATAATTATCCCAGTTCTTCAAAGGGCTGGGTTAATCACATTGGCATGCAAATTCATCAAGTGAGAAAACCGAATAATAAATTATCCCAAAGAAAGAAAAAACGAGTTGGCCGCGGCGGCAAAAGAGGGACTTATTCTGGCAGAGGAATAAAAGGACAAAAATCTCGCGCTGGAGCCAAAATAAAACCTCAAGTAAGGGAAATGGTGCTGAAATTTCCTAAAAAAAGAGGGGGTTATTTTAGTACTTTAAAAAAATCTCCAATTATTGTAAAATTAGAAGATATTACGAAATTTTTTCCGGAAGGAGGCGTTATTACTCCCAAAAAATTAAGAAAAACCAATTTAATAAAAATTTCTAAAAGCAATTATCGCCCTATTAAAATTTTGGGCGCAATATCTTTATCAAAAAATTATCAGATTAAAAATTGTTTAGTTTCCGAAAAAGTAAAACAGGAGATAGAAAAGGCCGGAGGAAAAGTTGAGGCAAAAAATAAATAACTTTATGTTTAAAAGCATTTTGTCTTTATTGCGAGCGCCTGATTTAAGAAAAAAAGTATTGATTATTTTTCTTCTTTTGGTTGTTTTTCGGGTAATGGCGACTATTCCGCTGCCGAATGTGGATAAAAGCCAATTACAGGCGTTTTTAACCTCAAACCAAATTTTTGGCCTTTTTAATGTTTTTACTGGCGGCGCCTTCAAAAATATTTCAATTGCTCTGTTAGGTATCGGGCCTTTTATTACAGCGTCTATTATAATGCAGTTGCTGACAATGATTTTTCCAAATTTAAAGGAGCTTTTTTATGAGGGGACAGAAAAAGAAAGGGCAAAGTTTATGCAATATTCCCGTTTATTAACAGTTCCTTTGGCGGCCCTTCAGGGATATGGCTTTCTAAATTTATTAAGCCGGCAGGGAGTAATTGTTATTGCCAGCCCCCTGGATTTAATCAGAAATTTGGTTATTATTGTTACCGCTTCGGTGTTTTTGATGTGGATTGGAGAATTAATTACAGAACAAAAATTGGGCAATGGAATTTCCTTGATAATTTTTGCCGGGATTGTTATAGATTTTCCCCGGGAAATTTTACAGACGGTGGTAACAGTAGACCCCGCGCGGGTGCCTAATATGCTAGCTTTTTTCGCTATTGCCCTTTTGATAATTGTGGGAGTTGTTTTTATTTCCCGAGGTGAAAGAAGAATCCCTGTAAGTTATGCCAAGCAGGTCAGGGGGACAAAAATTTATGGCGGCGCCTCTACTTATTTACCTTTGAAAATTAACCAAGCCGGGGTAATACCAATCATTTTTGCCCTTTCAATCTTGATGTTTCCCCAAATGATAAGCCAATTTTTTGCCGGATCCCAAAACCAATTGTTATTAAAAATCGCTTTATTCTTTCAAAACTTTAATCAGGAATCCTGGATTTATCTTTTATGTTATTTTGGCCTTGTTTTTCTTTTTACTTTTTTTTACACCACTATTACTTTCAATCCTGAAACCATTGCTGAAAACTTGCAGAAAAGAGGAGGTTTTATTCCCGGATACAGGCCCGGGAATGCAACCTCGCAGCATTTAACTAATACCAGCGGTAAAATTACTTTTTTTGGAGCGATATTTTTAGGAATTATCGCTATTCTTCCGATTTTAATGCAACAATTTACGGGAATCACTACATTTGCCATAGGCGGCACTTCGCTCTTGATTATGGTTTCGGTAGCCATAGAAACAATGGATACCATTGAAGCCCAATTAATAATGCGTGAGTATGAAGTCTCTTAATATTATTTTATTAGGGCGTTCAGGATCTGGCAAAGGAACTCAGGCAGAGTTGCTGCTAAAAAAATTTTCTTTAGTTAATATAGATACGGGTGATATTTTAAGAGATCTAGCTAAAAGAAAAGACCAATTTGGAAAAAATGTTTTTAAAACCATTTCAAAGGGGAAATTAGTCCCTCTCTGGCTTGTAATTTATTGCTGGCTTGATAAATTTCTTAATCTTTTCCCTAAACAAGGGATTATAATGGAAGGAAGCCCTCGCTTGTTGGAAGAAGCGAAAATACTGGAAGAAGTTTTATCTTGGTTTGGCCGCAAAAAATTAATAGTTATTTATTTAAAAACCTCGGAAAAAGAAGTGACAAAAAGATTATTAAACAGGAGAATTTGTTCCCAATGCCATCGGGAATTTTCTTTAGTTTTGACTCCTAATTTAAAAAAATGCTCTCATTGCGGAGGGAAATTAATTCGCCGTTCTGATGACTATCCTCTGGCTATTAAAAACAGGATGCTGTTTTTTAAAAAAAATATTATTCCGGTGATTAACTATTTCCGTAAGAAAAATACGCTTATTGAAGTTAAAGGCGAGGGTTCGGTGATGGAAATTCATCAGGATATAGTGGCTAAAATAAAAAATAAAAGATAAATCCGTCAGTTGGCGGAAATAAAAAATGAAAACTGGTTCTGAAATTAGAGTTTTGCGCCAGGGGGGCCAAAGATTGTCTTTGGTTTTAAAAAAGGTAGCCAAAGCCGTAAAGCCGGGTATAAGTAGTGATGATTTGGATAGATTAGCTTTTGATCTTATTAATCAATACGGAGGCAAGCCCTCATTTTTAAATTATCAGCCCGATTTTAGTGATAAACCTTTTCCAAAAACTTTGTGTGTTTCTATTAACGAAACAATAGTTCATGGCGTTCCTTCAAAGAAAATGATTATTAAAGAAGGGGATTTGGTTTCTTTGGATCTTGGTATGGAATATCAGGGTCTTTTTACTGATATGGCGGTTACTGTCGGCGCGGGAAAAATCAAATCAAAATACGAGAGATTAATTAAGATAACAAAAGAAGCCCTAAATAAAGCTATTCAATCTTCAAGGATAGGGAATACTTTGGGAGATATCGGTTATGCTATTCAGTCATCTGTTGGAAAAAATGGTTTGGTTGTTATTAAGAATTTAGTAGGTCATGGAGTTGGTTATTTGCCTCATGAAGAGCCGGCAGTTTTTAATTTTGGAGAACCGGGCCAGGGATTGAAATTAGAGCAAGGTTTAGTCATTGCCATAGAGCCAATGGTGACTTTTTCTAGCGGAGAAATAAAAGAAAAAAAGGATGGCAGTTTTGTTACGGCCAATGGAGAAGTGGCTTGCCATTTTGAACATACGGTGGCAATTACTAAAAGAGGCCCGATTGTGATTACAAAATAATATAATTCATTGCTACATTGTTAAATGGAAGAATCTCTCGTTTTCTTTTGTCATTCTGAGCGGAGCGAAGAATCCCTCGCGAATGCGAGAATCACACTAACAACAAGGAGAACAGTTCTCCTGTGTTCTATAATAAAATTTACGACGTCGGACGTCCCAAAATTCTTTGTCCTTTTGAGTGTAGCCTTCGCCTTCGCTAAAGCTACGCTGGACAAGCCCGCCTTCGCCAGCGCCTGAAGCCGCAGGCTATGGCGGGCAAGGAAGAATCTCTCGTTTTCTTCTGTCATTCTGAGCGAAGCGAAGAATCTCTCGCGAATGCGAGGATCACATTAATAACAAGGAGAACAGTTCTCCTGTGTTTCATATCCCTCGCGAATGCGAGAAATTCACTTTGTATCAATAATTTTGAGGTTGACCCCCTTCTTTTATAAAAAGGAAGTTGACTTTTTGTGGTAAACGTGGTAGCATTAGAATGTCTTATTAGAGACATTTTTAGTTCTTTTAAAATTTAAAAATATAGAGAAAGGAGAAAAAAATGGAAGAAAAAGATAAAAAAGAAATTCTGTATAAAATAATTAACTATGAGGATATAACTATTGAAGAAGCCATTAATTTAGCTAAAGAGATAGGGCTTCAGACTGAATGTGATGCAGACTCTAAACAAGTTAAAATAAGTTTAGATTTAAAAAATAATTAGAAAGGAGGATTTAAATGAAAGTTATATTTCAAAAAATGTGTACGATTGCAGTTATCCTGTATTTATTTTTCCCTTTTTTAGCTCAAACTTGGAAAGAAATAGTCTTTTTTTGCAAAGAAATAATAAATAATTTGTCTGTTATAATAGGGGGAAATATTCTTTACAGTATTGCTTTAGGTGTTTTTGCGATGATTTTAATTCTATGGATTCTTCATGATGGAGAGCAAGAGCAAGAAGAGATGCCAGAGGAAAAATTAGAGAAACCTCTATAATTGAGGTTTAGGCCCTAACAATTACAGTTAGGGCTTTTTTATTTTGCCTAATTTTGGTATAATAATTTATATGAATGAACTTTGGACTGTTATTATTGCGGCTTCTCCAATAGTTGAATTAAGAGGAGCGATTCCTGTAGCGATGGGAATTTTTAATTTTCCTTGGCCTAAGGCGCTGATTTTAAGCTATATGGGAAATATTCTGCCGATAATTCCTTTGATTTGGTTTTTAAACAAATTATCAGATTATTTAAGCAGGAAATTTTCTTTTTTTGCCAAATTTTTTGGCTGGTTGTTTGAAAGAACGAGGCAAAGAACCACTAATAGTTTTAATCGCTGGGGCAAGTGGGCTCTGGTTTTTTTTGTGGCTATTCCTTTGCCTTTTACTGGAGTTTGGACTGGTTCTGTCGCCGCTTTTTTATTCGGGATAAAATACCGCCAAGCTTTTGGGCTTATTAGTTTCGGCGCGGCTTTAGCCGGAATTATCGTGACAAGTTTAACATTACTTGGAATTAACATTTTATCTTAAACCATTTATAGGAAAATATGGCTAAACTTATTATTTTTAATTTTAAAATGGCTCCGGCTTCGTTCGTTGAAGCAAGAGAAATTTTTGAAATCTTCAATAAATTTTCAAAAAAAATCAAAAACAATAAATTAGCAGTTGTTCCGCCTCATGTCTATTTAACGGAAGCTAAAAAAGAGATAGGTGATAAATGTTTATTGGGGGCGCAAAATGTATTTTGGCTTGACCGTTATTCAATGACTGGAGAGATTTCGCCAAAAATGTTAAAATCTTTAAAAGTACAGTATGTTATTATAGGGCATTCTGAACGCCGAGAATACCTTAAAGAAACTGACGCAATGATTAATGCTAAAATTAAGGCCTGCTTAAAAAATGGCTTAAAGCCCATTCTTTGTGTTGGAGAAAAAGAAAGGAGAGCTGAAGATTCATCTTCGTCTATTTCAGTAAAAAAGATTCTTTTTGAACAATTAAACCACGCTTTTCAGGGCATTCAAATTAAAAAATCATCAGATTTAATGATTGCTTATGAACCGATTTGGGCTATTGGTGGTAATGAACCGCAGGATTTAAAAGAAGTGGAGAATATAGCCGCTCTTATTCGTTTTTGGGCCGCGCGCCGGTTTTCAGAGAAATTGGCAAAGAATTTGCCGATTATTTACGGAGGATCAATTAACGCCCAAAATATTCTTTCTTTTCTTGGCTTAAAAGAGAGCGCTGGAGTTTTGGTCGGTGGCGCTAGCACTAATAAAAATGAATTAACAAAAATTCTTAAAAAATTAATAAAATAAAAATATGAATGGGAAAAACCATCAGCAATTAACCACTATTTTGACGATTTTTTTAGTTGTTTTAAGCATCGGTGTTTTGTGTTGGGGGTATTATAATTATCGTTTAGCCCAAAACATTGTTAATCCGGAAAGAGTAATCTCTTTTTCTGCCGAAGGAAAGGTTTTAGCTAAACCGGATATCGCTAAAATTGTAATCGGGGTTATTACTCAAGGCGAAAAAGCAGAGGTGGTTCAGGAAGAAAACAATAAAAGAATGAAAGAGGCAATTGATTTTATAAAAGAGCAAGGCGTGAACGATGATGATATCCAAACGACTAGTTACAATTTAAATCCTCAATATGATTACAACTGGTGCCGCCGACAAGGTCAGGAAGCCGCAGATTATATTTCCTGCCCCCCTAAGATTATTGGCTATCAATTGTCTCAAAGGGCGACAATTAAAATCAGGGATTTTGATAAAATAAATACTATTATTGGGGGGTTGTCGGAAAAAGAAGTTAATCAAATTTCAAATGTCAGTTTTGAAATTGATGATCCCGAGGCTTATAAAAATGAAGCGCGAATACAGGCCTTAAATAAAATTGAAGAAAGGGCAAAAATTTTAAGCGCCAAAACAAATATTCGTTTGGGAAAAATTATCACTATTTCAGAAGGGCCAAGCATTTATCCCTCTTATCGCTCTTTAGAAATGGAAAAATCAATGGCTGGTTCTAGTGAAGATTCAACAGTTGTTCCTCAAGCGCCGATAGAATCAGGAACCGAAGAAATTAGTATTACCTTGAATGTATCTTATGAATTAAAATAAAAAATTAAGTATTTGCCTCTTATGACTTTAAAACCTTTTGATTCGGCAGATTTTAGCCGAAAAAAAGTTTTAATGAGAGTGGATTTTAATGTCCCTTTGAAACAAAATAAAATTCTGGATGATTTTAGGATTCAACGCACCTTGCCAACAATCAATTTTTTAAAAGAAAAGAAAGCAGAGAAAATTATCCTTATTTCTCATTTTGGTCGTCCCTTAAAAAGAGACCCAAAGTTTAGTTTAGAGCCGATTAGTCGGCATTTAGAAAAGATTATTGGAGAGACAATTTATTTTTTGAAAACGCCGATTGGCAGCCAGCTTTCAGAAGAAATTGAAAAATTGCCAAATAATTGCATAATTCTTTTGGAGAATATCCGTTTTTATGAGGAAGAAGAAAAAAATGATAAAAATTTTGCCAAAGAATTAGCGAAAATGGGGGATTGTTTTATAAACGAAGCTTTTTCTGCTTCCCATCACGAAGCAGCTTCTTTATGCGCGATTACAGAATTTTTACCCTCTTTTATGGGCAAATTGCTTGAAGAAGAAATATCGCAGCTGAATAGAATTATTAAAACTCCCAAAAGGCCATTGGTAATAGTTTTAGGGGGCTCTAAAGTAAAAGACAAATTACCTGTGGTTAAAAGGTTTTTAGAACAGGCAGATTATGTTTTATTGGGAGGAGTAGTCGCCGATACAGTTTTGAAAGCCAATGATTTTTCCATAGGTTCTTCTATTTTTGATAGAGAGATATTAGATGCAGCAAAAAATTTGGGTTCCCAAAAGGCAGAATTAATTTTACCCGGCGATTTTAGGGTTTTAAACAAAGACAACAAAAAGCAAATAAAAGAATTGGGATTAATCACTAATAAAGATGTTATTTTTGATATTGGGCCGCTTGCTGCCAAAACCTTTGCTCAGATTATTTCAAAAGCAAAAACAATATTTTTTAACGGCGCGATGGGTAAATTTGAAGACCCGAGATTTAGCGATGGCACTAAAGAAATCATAGAGGCTATTATAAACAATCAGAAAGCTCAAACAGTTATTGGCGGCGGCGATACTTTATTAGCTTTTAAAATTCTAAAACCAGAATACAGAATACCCGCTCGCCTTGCTCCCGCCTGCTTCGAATTGCGAAGCGAATCGGGCAGGTCGCAGTGCGAAGCGGGCAGGCAGAATACAGGATACAGATTTTTTTCCACTGGTGGTGGAGCAATGTTGGAGTATTTGGCTGGAAAATCACTCCCCGGTTTAACAATATAACAATTTAGCAATGTAACAAGATGATTGTTTTTTATCATAAAAATTGCCCTGATGGATTTGCTAGTGCTTGGGTTGCCTGGAAGAAATTTAAAGCCAAGGGCCAGTATTTTCCTTTAAATTATCAATCTCCTTTTAAGCATTTTATCCAGAAGGAGAAAATTTATTTTTTTGATGTTATTCCTGAAAGAAAAACTTTGGAAGATTTAATTGAAAAAGGAAACGAAATTACAATAATTGACCATCACCTAAGCGCTAAAAGAATTTTGGATTTTGATAAGCCAAAAAATATGAAAGTGAAGTTGAATATGAAACATTCCGCTTCAGTTTTGGTTTGGCGGTATTTTTTTTCTAAAAAGAAAGTTCCAGAATTATTACTCTATATAGAGAATATGGACCTCTGGAAATTTAAGAAACCTTATACTCGGGAAATTTTAGCAACGATTAATACGCCGGATTTTGAGTTTAAAAAATGGAGTAAGTTGGTTAAAGAAATAGAAAATAAAAAAACAAGAAAGAAATATATTGAAGCTGGAAAAAAAGTTGTTGAATATCAAGATGAAATAATAGCAGGATTGGTTCAGGAAGCTAAAGAAGTGGAATTTTCAAAATGCAAGACTTTAGTTGTTAACTCATCAATTTTAATTTCTGAAATAGGCGACGCTTTAATCAAAAAAAGGCCTCCAATGGCTGTTATTTGGTTTGAGACAGGCGAAGAAAAAAGAATTTCTCTGCGTTCTAATGGCAAGATAGATGTTTCTAAAATTGCGGAAAAGTATGGCGGTGGAGGCCACAAAAAAGCAGCCGGATTCAGTTTAAAAGCCAATAGACCTTTTCCCTGGAAGGAATATTTTTAAAATATTATAAATTATGAAAACAAAACTGGAAATTTATACAGATGGAGGGGCAAGGAATAATCCGGGGCCGGCAGGCATCGGAGTCATTATAGGCGGTAAAGAATATGCTGAATATATAGGCGAGGCCACCAATAATGTTGCTGAGTATAAAGCGATTATTTTTGCTCTTAAAAAAGCGAAACAGCTTCTGGGAAAGTCAAAATTGAAGGACACAGAGGTGATAATTAATGCAGATTCAGAATTAGTGATTAACCAACTTAACGGAAAATTCAAAATTTTAGAAAAAGATTTACAGCCTCTTTTTTTGGAAGTTTGGAATCTAAAATTTGATTTTCCAAATTTAAAATTTAATTATATTCCGAGGGAAAAGAATCAAAGGGCGGATTATCTAGTTAATTCTGCCATTGAGAAACGGCAAAATACATTAAATATCTAAAAATATCTAAGAATATAATACTTCTTTCCTTATGTATATTAAAATCGTCCCCTCCATAGTTGGAGGGGACGATTTTAATAAATTAATTAACTGGTTAAACCTATAAGCCGAATTCTGTATCCAGCCCTTTTGAATAAATATAACGTTCTTTTACTTACAATATATTAACTTACTAATATAAATAAGTATTACTTGTTATATTCACTCAAAAGGGCTGGACGGCAGTCATTTATCTAGCCCTAATGTCGCCATCAGGGTCAAGCGGTTACTCTGCCAAAATTACTCGTAGCGAAGCAAGGTTATAATTTTGAGCATCCGCCATAGCTCAGTAAGCGACGGCGGACCCGCTTTTGCTAAAGCTCCAGCGGGCTCTCAATTTTATAACCGTTCGCCTAACTCACGGATAAAATTGGAGCACGAACCTTGCACCCAGTAAGGATTTAGCCGTTTCATCGTAGCCTTCGGCGAAGATCCACCATAGCTCGAAGAGCGAAGGTGGATAACCTTATAACTACGCTCGCCCTCCTTCGCATAAAGCTACGGAGGGCGTCTCGTGCCTTTCAGCACTCGACGTCTCTGTTCGCACCTCTACCCATCTCTTTTTGTAAAAAGGGATGGGCGACAGCTGTTAGCTGCTACCTTTTTAACTCTGTTAAATAAAATTTAACAGAGTGGGAGTTCGGACTTTCCTCCCCGCTCTTTTAATTTAGGTTAAAAGGGCGGGGCGGCTGCCCAGTTCAACCAGCAGTTATTATACCTCTTTTTTTTGATTATTTCAAGAATTTTTAGTAGAATGAAATTGTTGGATTGTTCAGCAATCTTACGCTGGACTCGCCAACTGGCTAGTGAAAGGTCTATTAACTATCGTGAGAGGTTGCGCTTAAAATTGAGATGAGAGCGCTTGAGCGCTTTCAAAATATAAAAATGAATTTATTAAATAAGAAATTTTCATCACCAATTGCTATTTTTTCAGGAATACTAATTTTCTTAATAATAAGTTCATTTTTTTTTATACTCTTTAAAACAAACCAACTTCAGACGGCTAATAAACAAATCATTTCTTCATTAAAAGAAGAAAATTTTGATGAAGCAATGAGTTTAATCAATGGGCTTGCTTTAAAAGAGCAAACTCAGAGCAATGATTTGTTGCAGAAATTTTCTTTTTTCCCCCTTCTTAAAGAAGAAATTCAATTGAGCCAACATTTGATAGCTATTAAAGAAAATTTAGAAAAAATTAATAATGGATTTCTTTTTTTAGCGATGATTCAGCAAAGAGAAGACCCATTATCTCCTTTAAATAATTTAAAAAATGATTTGAAGTATTTTGAAAAATATAATTTTTCTTGGTATGAAAATAAAAATTATCAATTGGAAAATTGGCTGTCTTTTTTTGGAGAAAAAGAAGAAAAAAATTATCTTGTTTTATTTCAAGACCCTGATATTCCAAGGCCAACAGGGGGTTTTATAGGCGCTTACGCTTTTTTGACGTTTGATAAAGGAAAAATTACTTTTTTGGGAAACAATATTTTTTCTTTGGAAGAAGTGTTTTTAGATAAAATTATACCGCCTCTGCCGCTTCAGGATATCAGCGATCGCTGGCTTTTTCATGATGCTAATTGGTTTTTTGATTATCCCTCCAGCGCCCAAAAAATTATGTCTTTCTACTCAAAGACAGGCAAAAAACCTGTTTTGGATGGTATTATTATTGCTAATATCAATGTAATGGAATCTGTTTTAGATATAATTGGCCCCCTAAAAATTAAAGATTATAATTTAACCATAGACCAAAACAATTTTGTTTCTTTCTATAAGAGTCAGGTTCAGGAATCAGCCAAACCAGCCCCTTTGCGTAAAGAAAAGGACTCTTTGCCGTTATTTTTTAAAGAACTTCAGAAGGAAATGAAAGAATGTCCATTAGAGGTATTGGCTAATATTCCAGAGATTTTTGTTAGAAATTTTGAAAAAAAGGATTTACAGATTTATTTAGCAGATGATAATTTGGAATATTTCTTTGACTCCTTTGATTGGACGGGAAAAATTAAAGAAAGTAAAGATGATTATTTGGGAGTGGTTTTTAACCTTTTGAGAGATGATTTTACTGAAGACACGCGGGAAAAGAAAATTGAATTGAATACTGAATTTACTGCCAATGGTGAGATAATAAATCATTTGATTATCAGCGCCCCAAATTTTTCTTCAAAAGAGAAACAAACAGAGAACTATTTAAAAATTTATCTTCCGAGGGGGATAATTATAAAAGAAGCAGAAGGAAGTTTTCTTAAAAATAATAATAACTCCTCTAAATTTGAAAATTTTTATAATAAGCTGGGCTACCAAAAAGATGGAGAATTGCTTTTGATAGAAAAAAACACAATTCGGGATGAAAAAAACAGGATTGAAATATACGAAGAGGGAGGAAAAACAGTTATTGGTTGTTGGGTTCAGCTATCTGTCAAGCCCTTTAGTTTAGTTTATAAATTGCCCGGCAGCTGGAACCAATTTTCTGATTGGGAATTAATTGTTCAAAAACAAAGTGGCCAAAAAATAAAGATTTCTTTTGAATTGATTATGCCCAAAGATATAAAGATAACCCCTTCGCTTTTTCCTTTTAATCAATTTATTCCTTTGGAAAACGATTTAATCTTAAATTTTAAGAGAGAAAATTAGCCAGCAAATGAAAAATATTAAAAATAATGATTGCTCAGTTTCAAAAAATATTAAATCATAAATCAGAAACAATTTTTGGGGCAGCGATGCTTACGAGCGCCCTTACTTTATTGGGCAGTTTTTTGGGTCTTTTGAGAAATGCGTTTTTAGCTAGCCGTTTTGGGGCCTCGGGCTATTTAGATATTTATTATGCCTCTTTTCGGCTTCCGGATTTGATTTATAACATTTTTATTATGGGAGCCGTCTCTCTCGTTTTTATTCCTGTTTTTAGCGAATACTGGGCTAAAAACAAAGAAGAAGCTTGGCAATTTGCCAATGCTATAATTATGGTGATCGGCGTCTTTATAGGAATTTTGGCTTTAATAGTGGCTATTTTTACCCGACCCTTGCTCTCCCGTCTTTTAGTAGGTTTTAGCGCTGAACAAATAGAGATAGCCATTGTTTTAACAAGAATTATGATGATTCAGCCGATTTTAATGGGTATTTCTTCTGTTGCCGCTAGTATTTTAAAAATATTTAAATTATTTTTATCCTGCGCTTTAGCTCCTTTAATGTACAACACAGGGATTATAATTGGAATTCTCATTTTTTCTCCAATGATGGGATTAAAAGGATTGGCTTGGGGCGTAGTTTTGGGCGCTGCTCTGCATTTAGCAATTCAAATTCCGGCCTTAATGACTACCGGCTATAAGTTTAAATTTAACAGTCATGTTTTAAAAGAAAGGATAGCAGGGTTGAAAAACGTGTTTTTAATGATGATTCCGCGCTCCTTGGCTATTATTGCCAACCAAATTTTCCTTTTGGGCATTACAGTTATCGCCACAATGTTGGAAGAAGGGAGTTTAGCTGTATTTAATTTTGCCAATGATATTCAAAATTTGCCTCAAACAGTATTTGCTTTGTCTTTTGCCGCCGCCGCCTTTCCTGTTTTATCGCAATTTAGCGCTGAAAAAAGGCAGACTGATTTTGCAAAAACTTCACTAAAAACCCTTTCTCAGATATTTTTCTTTTTGATCCCGATAGCAGTTTGGTTTATTGTTTTTCGAGAGCCGATTATCCGTCTTCTATTGGGCTATGGAAAATTTAATTGGGCTTCAACTATTAAGACAATTCAAGTTTTTTCAATTCTTTCTTTAGGAATGGTTTTTCAGGGGGCGAACGCTTTGCTACTAAGAATTTTTTTCGCCCAAAAAGACGCCCTAAAACCTTTTATTGCCAGTATTGTTTCTTACGCTTTGGGGTTTTTATTATGTTATAAATTTGGCTTGGTTTTTGGAGTAAGTGGTTTAGCTTTAGCGGTAACTTTGACATACCTATTTTACTTTTTGATTTTGGCAATTTTACTAAAACCGGTATTTTCTTCTTCGTCTTTAAAAGAGTTTCGTTCCTCTTTATTAAAGATATTATTTGTTTCTTTGATTAGCGGACTAGTCGCCTTTTTATTATTTGGCTTTTTAGAGGGATATTTCCCTTCGGAAAAAGTTGTAAATTTAGTAGCAAACGCCGCCATTTCATTTACGGCATCTTTGTTCTGCTTTGTATTTCTCTGTTTTAAGATTGGCATCAAAGAGGTAAATGAGATAAAAACCATTTTTATTCGTAAAATATACAAAACCGATGAATAACAATATTCGTAACTTCGTCATTATTGCCCATATTGATCATGGAAAGTCTACTTTGGCTGATAGGTTTTTGGAATTGACAAAGACGATTTCGAAAAATAAATTAAGTCCCCAATACTTAGACAGAATGGATTTAGAAAAAGAACACGGCATTACTATTAAGATGCACCCGGTTCAAATGCTCTATCAGGCAAAAACCCTAAATCCTAAATCCGAAATTCTAAACACCTGCCCGCTTCGCTTTGCGAAGCAAAGCAGGCGGGAATCCCAAATCCAAAATTCTAAATCCCAGAAAAATAATTTAGAATTTAGCGCTTCGGATTTAGAGTTTTCAAATTCAGAATATATTTTGAACTTGATAGATACTCCGGGGCATGTTGATTTTACTTATGAAGTTTCTCGCGCCTTGGCTGCAGTTGAAGGAGCCGTGCTTTTGGTAGACGGAACTCAGGGTATCCAGGCGCAAACTCTTTCTAATCTTATGTTAGCTCAAAAACAGGGTCTTAAAATTATCGGCGCTATTAATAAAATAGATTTAGAAATTCCTGATTTAGAACAAAAAAGAAAAGAGTTGGCTGATTTGTTAAAGGTTGATAAAAAAGAGATAGTTCTTTTATCGGCAAAAACAGGAGAAAATGTGGATCTTCTGCTTCAAAAAATTGTAATTGAAATTCCCAGTCCAAAAATTAAAAATGAGCTTCCTTTTCGGGCTTTGGTATTTGACTCTCATTATGATGATTATAAAGGGATTATTGCTTATTTAAGGGTTATTGAAGGAGAAGTCGCCAAAGGAGAAAAAATTAATTTTGTTATCAGCGGCGCAAAAGGAAGCGCTGTTAATTTGGGTTATTTTGCTCCGGAATTAAAGCCAAAAGATAGATTAAAATCAGGGGAAATTGGCTGGATTGCAACAGGGTTAAAAGATTTAAATTTAGTTCGAGTCGGAGACACAATAGCCAAATCATTAAACATAGAACCTTTGCCGGGCTATAAAGAACCAAAACCAGTGGTTTTTGCCGGTTTTTATTTAGCCAAAGGCAAAGCAGATTCAGGTTTAAGTAAAGGCGATAAGGATTTTGAGCATTTTCGTCATTCTTTATATCAATTAAAATTGAACGATTCGGCTTTATATTTTACTCCAGAAAGCTCTGAAGCTTTGGGCCGGGGTTATCGTTTAGGGTTTTTAGGGATGCTTCATTTAGAAATTACTCAGGAAAGATTAAAAAAAGAATACGGTTTGGATTTAATCATTACTCAACCAACAGTGCCTTATAAAGTTTTACTCAAAGGCAACAAAGAAAAAATTATTACCAATCCCAGCGAATGGCCTTCCCTCAATGAAATTATTGGCTATGAAGAACCTTGGGTAAATATGGAGATTATTACAATGCCCCAGTATTTATCCAATATAATGAAGCTAATAAATGGCTCGCGGGGCGAAAATATCAATACTTTTACTTTTGCCGAAAGATTGATTATAAAATGCGAGATACCTTTGGAGGAGGTAATTAAAGATTTTTACGATAATTTAAAATCTGTTTCTTCTGGTTACGCCTCTTTGAGCTACGAAATCTCGGGATATAAGCCGACAGAATTGGAAAAGTTAGAAGTAGTTTTGGCGGGAAAACAATTTGAAAGTTTGTCGCGGATAGTTTTTAGAGATAAAATAGAAAAGGAAGCGAGAAGAGGTTTTGCCTCGCCAAAATTACGCTATCCCGATACAGATAAAAGGGATGGGTAGGATTATTGCCCGGGAAACAGTGCCTGCTTTGAAAAAAGATGTTACGGGTTATCTTTATGGCGGGGACAGAACCAGAAAAATGAAACTTTGGAAAAAACAGGCAAAAGGGAAGAAAAAACTTTTAGAAGAAGCAGATTTAGAGATTCCTTCAGAAGTTTTCTTAAAAATATTCCCTTCTTCCCGTTAATCTTTTAAACTTAACTAAAATAATGAAAAAATTTTTATTAATTTTAATCAGCATTGTTATCGTTTTTGCGCTTGCCCAGCGGATTCAAGACGATTGGCAAAAATATAAACTCCTAACTGAAGAAGTCAGCGATTTAGAATCAAAAAAAGAAAATTTGCTTAAAGAGCGGGAAAGATTAGAGCAGTTGTTAGAGCAGGGAAGCCAGAAAGATTTATTAGAGAGAGAGGCGCGTTCAATGTTAGGTTTCAAAAAAGAAGGAGAAGAGGTAATTTTGGTAATTCCGCCGACAAATAATATAGAATCAGCCACTGATAGCGTCTCTCTTGATTTATCAGTTTCCTCAAGCACTCAGGACAGCTTCCTTTCAAATATTTTTGGGATTTGGTATAATTTTTTGGAGAAATTAGGGATTAGAAAATAAAATTAGCGAGATTAGTATAGTGGTAGTATATCACCTTCCCAAGCCCCCACACCAAAGAAGGATATCAATTTCGCGGACATCGTATAGTGGCTAGTACGTAACCTTCCCAAGTCCCCACACCAAACGAGTATTACTTGCGAGATTAGTATAGTGGTAGTATATCACCTTCCCAAGGTGAGGGCGCCGGTTCGATTCCGGTATCTCGCTCAACTTAGAATTTAAAATATCGTTATGGTGTGGGGACAAGGTTAAAGCGTGGGTTCGATTCCCATTGTCCGCTCAAAATATAAGTAATCCTTCTTATGGTGTGGGGGCAAGGTGAGGGCGCCGGTTCGATTCCGGTATCTCGCTCAGATAATTTTTCCGCCCCCTAAACATTTATCTTTTTGATAAAAAACAGCGAATTGGCCCGGGCAGGGGGCAAAAACCGGTTTTGAAAAAACAATTTTTAATTTTCTTTTTTCCGGAATTATAATAGCTGATGCAGGTTTTTGCTGGTAGCGAATACTCACTTGGGCTTTAAAAGGTTTTGATAGTTTTTTTCCAGAAATAAAGTGATGAGGAAAAACAAAGATTTCTTTTTTAAAGAGATCTTTTTTATTTTTACTCACTAAAAGAGCGTTTTTCTTTTTGTCAAAGCCGACAACAAAATAAGGGCCGCCGGAAAGTTTGATCCCTTTTCTTTGGCCAATGGTAAAAAAATGCAATCCTTGGTGTTGGGATAAAATATTTTTTTGAGTGTCAATTATTAAACCTTGTTTTTTACCAATTTTTTGTTCCAAAAAAGGGCAAAGAGACTGGCCGGCAATAAAACAAAAATCCTTACTTTCTTCTATTTTGCTAAAGAATTTCAGCCCCTGTTTTTTTGCTATTTGATAAATTTCTTTTTTAGAGTAATCACCGAGAGGAAAAATGATATGTTTGAGCCATTTTTGAGGCAAAAAACAGAGATTATAAGTTTGATCTTTATTTTTATCTTCGGCTTTTAATAACTCATACTGCTTTGTTTTAGAATTAAATTTCAGTCTTGCATAGTGGCCAGTCGCAATATATTCAATCTTATGTTTTTTTGCCCAAGCGATTAATTGTTTAAACTTGAAATTAGGATTGCAAATAACGCAAGGATTGGGGGTTCTTAAATTTTTCCATTCGTTAATAAAATACCCAACAACTTGTTTTTTAAAATCTTTTTTCGCGTCCACAATATGATGAGGGATACCTAACTTTTTACAAACCTTAGCTGCTACTTCTAGAGATTGTTTTTTTACAAGACGGGCATTTGCTTTTGAAAAATTGGTTTTATCCTCCCAAATAGGCAATTCTAAAGAAAGGCCGATCGGCTGCCAGCCTTCTTGTTTTAATAGTATTAAAGCGGCCGAGGAATCTACTCCTCCGGACATACCAACAACAATTTTTTGGCCCTTAATATTTTTTGACATTATTTCTTAATTTTCCTTCCCAAGCCAATCAACATATTTCTTCTCTATTATTTTTTTCTCATTTTCAATCCTTTGGTGGCGTTTTTGAAGTTCTTCTGGTATAGGCCTTTTATTTTTTGATAAGTAATCATAAATGGCTTCGCTCAAGGCATCAATCGCCAAAACAGAACAATGGATTTTAACTGGCGGCAGTTCTTCAATGGTGTCAATAATATCGTTTTTGTCTAATTTTATGGCTTCGTCAATTGTTTTTCCTTTGGCAAGGTCAGTGATGATACTGCTGGTGGCAATGGCGGCGACACAACCAAAGGTTTCAAAGCGAATATCCTTGATGATCTCTTCGCCTTTTTTATTTTTTTCTATTTTTAGATAAAGATTCATTACATCGCCGCAGACAATATTTCCGACTTTACCGATACCGTCAGGATTTTTAATTTTTCCGAAATTGTGAGGATTTTTAAAATGTTGCAATACTTTTTTGTTGTACATAGTAATTTACCATTCTAAGTTATTTTTTGAAGGGGGAGATTTTTCTCAAATTGCTGATGACTTTTTCTAAAATTTTTAAAGTATAATCAATGTCTTTTTTTGTTGTCCAGCGGCCGAGAGTTAATCTTAGAGAACCGTGGGCGCATTCTGGCTGTAAGCCACAACTTATGAGAACATGGCTAGGCTCTAATTTTTCAGAAGAGCAGGCAGAGCCGGTTGAAGCGGCAATTCCGTATTCATCAAGCGAAGCGACAATAGATTCACCTTCAACAAAATCAAACCAAAAGTTCGTATTATTAGGCAAACGTTTTTTGGGGTGGCCATTAAGATGAGAATGGGGGATTTTTGTTAAAACGCCTTGAATTAATTGATCTCGTAATTTAGTTAATCTTTTAGATTCTCTGGCCATTTGCTTTTTAGAGATTTTAATGGCTTTTTCAAAGCCGACAATAGCCGGGATATTGACAGTAGAAGACCTAAGGCCAAATTCATGATCGCCGCCATGAAGCAAAGGGTCTATTTTTGTGCCTTTTTTGATATAGAGAAAGGCAGCGCCTTTTGGTCCGTAAATCTTATGGGAAGAAGCAGTTAATAAATCAACTTTCATTTTTTCTACATCAATCGGTATTTTGCCAAAAGTTTGAGCCGCATCTGTATGAAAATAAACTCCTTTTTTCCGGCAAATATCTCCTATCTTTTCAATTGGTTCAATAGTGCCGATTTCATTATTGCCGTGAATGATGGAAACCAGAATTGTGTCTTTGGTAATAGCATTTTTTACATCTTTGGGATTTATTAATCCGTATTTATCCGGTTTAATCTGGGTAATTTTAAAACCTAATTTTTTTAGCCAGAGAGCGCTGTTTAAAACACAATCATGCTCTATGGCAGAAATAATAATATGCTTGCCTTTATTTTGATTGGCCAGCCCGTTTTGTTTGCAAATCGAGGCG
>JBAZEI010000002.1:0-31207 GCA_041654015.1 Minisyncoccota bacterium
AAGATATTTCTTTTAAGACCTATCTTGATTGCGAGCATTGTCAAGGCAAGGGTTATGAACCCGGCTCTAAGCTAAAAGAATGTATTGATTGTAAAGGGGAAGGTTCAATTAGGCAAGCGCGCCGCACATTCTTAGGAGAAATTACTCAAATTGTTGAATGCCCAAAATGCAAAGGCAAAGGCAAAGTTCCAGAAAAACCTTGTAAAATTTGCGGCGGTGACGGCCGCTATTATGGAAATAAAGAAATTAAGGTTGATATTCCTATTGGTATTAGGGACGGAGAAACAATAAGGATTAGACAGGGAGGGGAAGCAGGAATTTTAGGAGGACCAAGCGGCGACCTCTATATCAGGATTATTATCAAACCCCACCCGATATTTGAAAGGCAAGGTGATGATTTGTATATGACTTTACCAATTACTTTTACCGAAGCAGCTCTGGGAGCGAAAAAAGAGATTCAATTACTGGATAAAAAAACAATTTTTTTAAAAATTCCGGCAGGCACCGAATCCGGAGAAATTTTCCGTTTAAGAGGCAAAGGCATTAAACATTTTAACGCTATAGGCCAAGGCGACCTTTATGTGAAAGTAAAAATTAAAACGCCTAAGAAGATTTCTACTAAAGCCAAAGAGCTTTTGGAAGAATTAGAAAAAGAGCTGAGCGATTAGAAACAAAACTATAATAGTGTTAAAATTAAGAAAGGTAAAGTAAGGTTTTATTTTGGTCTGATAAAACCATAAAAATTAAAAAATTAAAATTATGAAAAATTTTACAAGTTTAGTGAAGGAAAGCTTCAAAATTTATGGTGAGAAGAAAACAATTTGGCCCATTTTACTTATTTGCCTCATTGGTCTTTGGGCTATTTCTTTAATCGCCGGATTCTTGCCTAATGTTGAGTCAACCCAATTAATTTTGTTTTCTGCGCTTGCACTAATAATAGGATATCTTATAGCCGTATTTTTAACTCTTATTCTTATTGTTTCAATAACAAAACCATCAGGGACGCAATTAAAAGATATTTTAAAAGAGGCCTGGCTTAAATTAGGACAGGGTTTAGGGGTATTTATTTTAACGATGCTTTTTGTTGGTTTAGGCACTCTGCTCTTCATTATTCCGGGAATTATTATCGCAATTTTTTTGTGTTTTAGTCTTTATATTTGTGTTTTAGAGAGTAAGGGGGGAATGGACGCTTTAAAAGCCAGTTGGAATTTAGTTGAAGGTAATTGGTGGAACGTTTTTGGAAGATCATTCCTTCTGGGTATTATTTTCAGCGCAATCTATTTTCTCTTTATCGCAATATCTGCATCTGGGATTTTGCCTTTAATTTTTCAAGTTCTTTGTGTGCCTTTCAATATAATATATATGTATCTGATTTATTTGGATCTTAAAAAAATAGCTGAAAATAAAGTTCAATCAGAGCCTTTAACTTCAACCAATGAATAATTTAGTTTTGTTATATATTTTTTTAGGTGTTCTGGCGGGTGTTATTGCGGCAGGCGCTTTTTATACGCTTGTGATCAAAAAAGAAAAACCGAAAAGCGATGATAAAGAAAATCAATCTTTTCTTCTCTTACAGAGCCAAATTCAGGAAATAAATCGGACATTGGATAAAAAATTAGGGGAAATTCCTAACGTTATTCAAAGCCAGTTCGGGCAGAGCGCGAGAATTATCAGAGAAGTGACGGAAAAATTAACTAAACTGGATGAAACAAATAAACAGGTAGTTAATTTTGCCGACCAGCTTAAAAGCCTTCAGGATATTTTAAAAAACCCAAAACAAAGAGGAGTTCTCGGGGAATATTATTTGGAGACGGTCTTGGAAAATGTTTTGCCGCCGAGCACTTATGAGACTCAATATGAATTTAAGGATGGAACAAAAGTTGACGCGGTAATTTTTGTTAAAGATAAAATTATTCCCATTGATTCTAAATTTAGTTTGGAGAATTATAATCGTCTCTTGGAAACTGACGATGAAACGGAGCGAAAAAAATTGGAAGAAAGTTTTAGGTTGGATCTAAAAAACAGAATTGATGAGACAGCTAAATATATCAAGCCGGAAGAAAATACAATGGAATTTGCCTTTATGTTTATTCCCTCAGAAGCGATTTACTATGATTTATTAATTAATAAAATAGGAGCTGTAAAAGGCAATACTCGTGATTTAATAGAATATGCGATGGGGCAAAAAAAAGTAATCATTGTTTCTCCGACTTCTTTTTTGGCTTATCTGCAAACGGTTTTACAGGGATTAAGGGCTTTAGAGATAGAAGAATCGGCCAAAGAAATTAAAAAAAGAGTGGAAGAATTGGCCCGGCATTTGACCAATTACGAAACTTATATGCAAAAATTAGGCGTTCATTTGGGCACAAGCGTCAATATGTATAATTCTGCTTATAAAGAATTTACTAAAATAGATAAAGATGTTTATCGTATTTCTGGGAATAAAATAGAAGCCGAACCTTTGGAATTAGAAAAACCAAAAACGGAGAGAGAAGAAAGTGTTAATTTTAAAGAGTAATATTTTCTGGACTCCCGACGCCAAGAGGTTTGCTTTTTTATTGACTTTTTTTTATTTTTGAGTAAAATATAAAATTAGCAATCAAAGTCGAGGATTGCCAAAGAGTAAATGAGTAATAAAAAAAATTATGAATATTAAACCATTGTCTGACCATATTTTTGTTGAGGCCTTGAGTGAGGAAAAAACAACGAAAGGAGGGATTTTTATCCCTGAGTCGGCAGATGAAAAGCCAGAAATAGGGAAGGTAATCGCTGTTGGCCCGGGGAAAACAAACGATGAAGGGAAAATAATTCCTTTAAATGTTAAGATAGGGGATAAGGTTTTATTTACCAAATATGCCCCCAATGAAATTAAAATAGATGACAAAGAGTATTTAGTGATTCGTGAAGACGATGTTTTAGCGATCCTAGCATAATAACCAATTTACAATGTCCAATTTTCAATTTTCATTGAATTTACAATTTTCAAACTGACAGCGTAGCTGTCATTGCGAGGAGCGAAGCGACGCGGCAATCCCAAAGAAAATAAGATTGCTTCGCTCATTTGCTAATTCACTCGCAATGACACATCATTTAATAATTGAATCTTTGATCTAAATTGTAAATTGAGAATTGAAAATTGTTTGGTGATTGTATCTTGGTGATTGGAATTTATTCATTTTAAAATTAAAAATTTAAAATTAAAAATTAAATTTATGGCAAAAAATATTATTTATGATGATCGAGCTCGTCAAACCCTAAAAAAAGGGGTTGATAAATTAGCCCAAGCTGTAAGAATTACTTTGGGGCCAAAGGGTTCTAATGTCATTTTAGACAGAGGTTTTGGCTCGCCATTAATTACTAATGATGGCGTGACAATAGCAAAAGAAATAGAATTAGAGGATAAAACCGAAAATTTGGGAGCTGAAGTTTTAAAGCAAGCGGCGGAAAAAACCAATGATATCGCCGGAGATGGAACGACTACAGCGATTGTTCTGGCTTGGTCAATGATCACGGCAGGTTTTAAAAATGTTGCCGCTGGCGCCAATCCACTTAGCTTAAAAAGAGGGATTGATAAAACCGTTAAAATAGTCGTTAAAGAATTAAAAAATATTGCCCAAAAAGTTGAAAACTATGATGAAATAGCCAATGTTGGCACGATTTCCGCCGATGATAAAGAAATTGGCAAATTAATTGCTGATATTTTTGATGAAGTTGGCAAAGACGGAGTCATCACTGTGGAAGAATCAAAGACATTGGGTTTATCAAAAGAGGTTGTTAAGGGTTTGCAATTTGACAAGGGGTATATTTCTTCATATATGGTTACTGATACCGAAAAAATGGAGGCGATTTTAGAAAATCCAGCCATTATTATTACTGACCAAAAAATTACCAATATCCATGAAATTTTGCCTCTTTTGGATAAAATCGTTCAAAGCGGCAAAAAAGATCTTCTAATTATTGCTGAAGATGTAAGCGGCGAAGCATTGGCAACTTTGATTATCAATAAACTTCGCGGCGCTATCAATGTGGTTACAGTTAAAACGCCCGGTTTCGGCGATACAAAAAAGGAAGTTTTGGAAGATATTGCCATTGTTACCGGCGGAAAAATAATTTCTGAAGAAATTGGAATGAAACTTGATAAAGCTGAATTGGAGGATTTAGGAGGAGCAAGGAGAGTAGTAGTGACAAAAGATAATACAACTATTATTGAGGGCAATGGTGAAGCCCAAGCAATTCAAAACAGGGTGAAACAAATAAAAAAAGAATTGGAGATTAATGATTCAGAGTTTGATAGAGAAAAGTTAGAGGAACGATTGGCTAAACTGTCTGGCGGAGTTGCCGTAATTAAAGTTGGCGCGGCAACCGAAGTAGAACAAAAAGAAAAGCAGCATCGGATAGAAGACGCAGTCAGAGCAACCAAAGCGGCTTTGGAAGAGGGCGTTGTTGCTGGCGGAGGCATTGCTTTACTTAGAAGCTCAAAAGTATTAAAATCAAAAGAGTTCGAAGCCGAGGATACTGATGAAAAAATAGGTTTTGAGATTGTTTGCCGTTCTTTAGAAGAGCCATTGCGCCAGATAGCTGAAAATGCTGGACATAACGGTGAAGTTATCCTTGAAGAAGCTAAAAAACACCCTGATAATGAAGGATTTGACGCTAAAAGGGGAGAGTTTGTTGATATGTTTAAATCAGGGATTGTTGACCCTACCAAAGTGACTCGAAGCGCTTTAGAGAATGCCGCTTCAGTGGCGGGAATGCTTTTGACGACGAAAGTGGTTGTTACTGATATTCCGGAAAAGAAAGAGAACTTAGGAATGGGTGGTAATCCAGGAATGGGTGATATGGGAATGCCAGAATACTAAAAAAATTACTAATATGAATATATTTTTGTTCGTTCTGGCAATAATAGTTATTTGGGCTATTTTTGCCTATAAC
Organism: Minisyncoccota bacterium; assembly: GCA_041654015.1. Lineage (GTDB taxonomy): Bacteria > Patescibacteriota > Minisyncoccia > UBA6257 > UBA6257 > JAQTTC01. The sequence goes on from JBAZEI010000002.1 coordinate 4,933, forward strand.
TCTTTAATCAGGCAGAAAATAAGAGTGAAAGAAGCCTGGGCTGATATTGACGTTCAATTAAAGCGGCGTTATGACTTGGTGCCAAATTTAGTTGAATCTGTTAAAGGATATATGACTCACGAAAGGGAAGTTTTTGAAAAAGTAACCGAAGCCAGGTCAAGAGCGATGGCTGTAACCGAAGGCAAGGCAAAAATGGAAGCGGAAAATCAATTCAGCCAAACGTTAAAAACCCTTTTTGCTGTGGCTGAAAATTACCCAGAATTAAAAGCTAACCAAAATTTTATTGAACTGCAAAAAGAATTAGTTGATACTGAAGACAAAATTCAGGCCGCTCGCCGCTTTTATAACTCTAATGTTCGCGATTACAACATTGCCATCAAAGTTTTTCCAAGAAATATTTTGGCTGGTATTTTTGGTTTTAAAGAAGAGCCCTTGTTTGAAATTGCCGAGGCTTCAGAACGCGAAGCGATAAAAGTTGATTTTTAATGACCCTTTATACACAAGCGAGTTCTAATATTCGGAAAACGTGGCTTTTAATCACGGTATTTTTGGTATTAGTGATTTTATTGGGCTGGGTTTTTAGTTATATTTTTGAGTCGCCTATTATATTGTATTTAGCGGTTTTTATCAGCATTGTGATGAGTTTTTCCAGCTATTGGTATTCTGACAAAGCGATTCTTTCAATGACTAATGCCAAACCTATTCAAAAAAAAGACTCTCCGGATTTGTATAGAATTGTTGAAAACCTTTCTCTCAGCGCCGGCCTTCCTCTGCCTAAAATCTATATTATGAATGAATCTTCGCCAAACGCTTTTGCAACAGGAAGAAACCCTGAGCATGGAGTAATTTGCGTTACTCAAGGATTATTAGATAAATTAGAAAAATCAGAATTAGAAGGCGTAATTGCCCATGAATTGTCTCATATTGGCAATCGCGACATCCTTTTGTCTTCGGTGGTAGTAGTTTTAGTAGGCCTCATTGCCTTATTATCAGATTGGTTAATGAGATCCTTATTTTGGGGTAGAAATAATTCGCGGGAAAACGAAGGCAACTTAGGCCTTATAATGCTCATTTTGGGTATTATTGCGGCTATTTTAGCTCCTTTGGCGGCAACACTGCTTAGATTAGCCATTTCTAGAAAAAGGGAGTTTTTAGCTGACGCCTCTGGCGCTCTCTTAACCCGCTATCCTGAAGGATTAGCCAGGGCTTTGGAGAAAATTTCCCAAGACCCAACGCCTCTTAAATCCGCTTCCAATGCCACGAGCCATCTTTTTATCTCAAATCCTTTCAAAAAGAAAAAAGTAAGCAAACTTTGGATGACTCATCCGCCAATTGAGGAAAGAGTAAGGACTTTAAGGCAGATGGATATATAACATCTAATGACAATTTGAAAAAAATTTGCTAATATGCATTAAAAGGTCGAAAAAATTTATTAAATAATATAATTAAAAAATATGGAAGAACAAATTCAAAAAGAAGAGGAAGTTCAAGAAGAGACTCAAAAGGAATCGCTGGGCCAAGAGCCAAAGAGTTCAACCCAAAAAATAGATGACAAAAAAATATTTTCTATTTTGAGCTATATCAGCATTTTATGCTTAATTCCTCTTTTGACTAAAAAGGATGATCCTTTTATCTTTTTTCACGCCAAACAAGGGTTAGTTTTGTTTATAGCTGAAATTGCTTGGTATATAATAAACAGAATTATTGCCGGCATATTTTTGGGAAATATTTATACCTTCGGATTTCTTACCATCTGGGGTTTAATAGCTACCATAGTGAATCTTGGATTATTAGTTTTAGCGATTATCGGGATAGCCAATGCAATAGGAAATAAGAAAAAAGAATTGCCTTTGATTGGAAAATTTGCCGATTCAATCAAGATCTAAAAACTAAATTTTTCACCCGCCTCATAAAAAGAGACGGGTGAGAAATTATGGAGAGGTCGCATAGTGGTCTAGTGCGGTTGCTTGGAGAGCAACTGTGTCCGCAAGGGCACCGTGGGTTCAAATCCCACCCTCTCCGCCATCCTTCGCCAATTTTCACATTATTACGGGATTCGGCGAGCAAAATGGTTGCGGAATTAAAAAATCCGTTGGGCGCAACTGCAAAAAGTCGAAAATTAACCGAGGGATAATTATGAATAAAGATAAGGAAATAAAGAAAGAGATAGTTATCTATGTTTTTATTGATGCCTCGAATTTATGGGAAGCCCAAAAAGCAAAAGGCAAATTTTTTGATTATGAAAAATTAAAAAAATTTATTAAACAAAAATTTGACGGCTCATCCATAGAGGCTTTTTATTATTCTGCTTATCCTACAGAAGGCACGCGGGATTACAGTTTGGATGGCCGGCATAAATTTTTTACTTTTCTTAAAAAGGGATTAAAATTTATTGTTCGCAAAAAAGAGTTAAAGCGGATAAGTGTTATCACTTCGGAGGGAGAATCAATAGAAGAAAAAGGTAATATGGATGTAGAAATCACAATTGACGCCCTCCATTATTTTAAAAAATATGACATTGCAGTGTTTTTCACTGGAGATTCTGATTTTTTGGCGCTTGTGGCCTATTTGAAAAATCGTGGCAAAAAAGTCTTTATTTTTTCTTCAGAAAACAATATATCTCAGGAGCTGAGAACAGGAGCGGATGGATATACTGATGTCTTGGAAATTGAGGATATTTGGGGCAAAGAATTAAAGCATAGGGCGGAATTAGAGAAGGAACGTAAATAAAAACCACCCTCCTCGCGGAAGGTGGCTCTTGGATGTAATACCCATTTGGTTCTATGCCAGAACCAAAAGACATTATCAGTATATCAAGTCGATATTATTTGTCAAGTGTTTGTATACTGATAAGTCAAAAGGTCAAAAAAATTAATTGAAAATTAAGATTTATCCAAAGATCAGAAGGGTTTAACCATGCAATTGGTAGAAATTAGAAAAATATTAAAAAAGAAATCAAGTAGAAAGGATAGAGAAAGCGCATTAAAATTTGTTCCTACTATTGAAAAACAATACGGAGCAAAAGCGTTTGTACTGAATGAACTTGTAAAAAGGATTAAAGAACCAGATTTTGAGTTGGTTGAGAAGTTATGGAGGAGTGGAATTTTTGAAGAAAAATTATTAGCAAGTAAAATCTTAGGAAAAATTTGTAAAAAGAACCCAGAAGAAGCATTAAAATTGATAAAAAGATTCAGCAAAAGTATTTCAGATTGGGCTGTTTGTGATACTTTGGCAACTCAAGGTATAAGAAAAATTGTTAAGTTAAGACAAAAGGAGATTTTTGAAATTTCAAAGAAACTTATTAAATCAAAAGATTTGTGGCAAAGGAGATTCGCTTTAGTGCTTTTAGTAAATTTTACTAAAGACAAAAGTCTTAAAAAGGAAATTGAAGAAATTCTCAAAAAGGTTGAAGATGATAAAGAACATTATATTAAAAAAGCTATTGTTTGGTTAAAGAATGGATTGAAATAACAAAATCCAAAAATTCATTGAAAAATAAATTTTAAAATATGAAAAAGGATATAAAAATTTGGTTAAAAGAAGGGGAACAAAGCAAAATTACTAAATCAATCAAGAAATTAGCTTTTAGATTCTCTGGAAATGATTTTGAAAAAATAGAGAGTATTATTCAATGGATGGATAAAAACCTTAAACAGTGTAAAGATTATAAAAAAGCGTTAAGAATATTTGCAACAAGGAATGCTGCTAAAATTTTAAAAGATGGTTTTACTACAGGATGCCATGATAATACTTTAGTATTTGCAACATTATGCAGAGCGGTAGGAATTCCTGCAAAATATATAATTGGTATAGACAAATTAAGCCCTAAAAATAGGGGTCATTGCGTTGTTGAGGTGTATGTTAACAAACATTGGGTCATAGTTGATCAAAATAGAAGAACGATTAGTTTAGATGTAAAAACAAGCGATTTTTATAAAAATAATTTTGTAATTGGAGAAGGGTTTGATTCGTGGGATGTTGGTGTCAAATCTTTTAAAAGCTGGAAAAAGAAATCAAATAAGGTAATTAGAATAATTTCTAAAATAATGGTCAAAAATTAATTGAGAAATAAAAAAGTCGCTAAAATTTAAATCAAAGCTTTATGCGAAGATAAAAACGAACCCTAATGAAAAAAGTTATTATAATTCACGGTTGGGGTGGTTCTCCTAACGAACCTTTGCTTAAATGGCTGAAATCAGAATTGGAGAAAAACGGTTTTGAGGTTGTTGTGCCGGAAATGCCCAATTCAGAAAAGCCGAATATTAAAACTTGGGTTTTAAAGCTTAAGGAAATAGTCGAAAAGCCGGATAAGGATACAATACTGGTGGGGCATTCTATTGGTTGTCAAACTATTTTGAGATATTTGGAGAAACTACATTCAACATCAATGGTCGGTGGTGTCGTATTTATTGCTCCGTGGTTTACTTTGTCAAATTTGGAAAGTGACGAGGAATGGCGAGTGGCTGATCCTTGGCTCAATAGGTCAATTAGAGAAACGAATGTTATAAAGCATACCCCGAAAATAACGGCTATTTTTTCAGATAATGACCCTTATGTGCCGAGCGAAAATATAGAAATGTTCAAGAAGAAGTTTAATGCTAAAGTTATTGTTGAGCACGAAAAAGGACACTTTACTGCTGATGATGGTGTAGAAAAATTAGAATCTGCCCTGAACACTATATTGAAGATAAAATAAAAAAGGTCGAAAATTAATTTTACTCCGTTACTCATCTTGTAAATCCAACGGCTGAAATTATGGGTAATGGAGTTAAAATAAAAAAAAAGAAAATAATTATGAAAAAAGTTTGGATTATTATTGGAGTTATAGCGGTGATAGCAATTGTTGTAATTTTGACTGGGGTTTGGCAGCCAAAAGAACCAGAAGAATTACCGTCAGAAGAATTACCAGAAGAATTGCCGTCAGCGGAAGAACAGCCAGCGGCTACAGAACCCGTCCAATGCACCGCCCCAGAGTGTTTGGCGCCGCAATTTTTGAACTGCAACCCAGCCGAACTGAAAATGCCTTTTATGGAAGGAACAACTTATATTATCACTGTTTTTGGAGCAGAAGATGGAAAATGTCATTATACCGGTAAGGTTGTTGATCAGAGTGGAAACGTGCCGCTGACTATGCAAGCAACCGAATGTTTTGTTCCTTTGGAAAAAGTCACCATGGCTACGCTTGAACATTTATTTGGCGCAAATAAAACAGAAGCCGCAAAAGCAGAACAGGATAAGATAGAAGCTGATTACTGCATAAAGCAATAAGCAATAAGTAGGTCAAGCCGGGCTTTTTATTTTTGACCGAGCAGACCAGGAATATAAATAGAGAGGGAGGGTGACTCTCTCCCTCTCTAATGCTCAAAAATTAGGAAATTAGGGAGCAAGAATACTTTTTATGAAAACAAAGGCCATATTAATTTTATTTATTATTTTTATTATTGTCGCCAGTTTTGGTTTATATTATTGGCGCCAATTAACATTAGAGAAGAATAGGCAGCTTGAAGAATTAACCAATTGGTCTATCAAACCGCCGCATTTTGATATCCCAGAAGAATTAGACGCTAAATATATCTCAGCTCAAGATTGGAAAGTTGAAATTTATGGAGAGAAAGATCAATATCCTTCAGATTTTAAAATAATTGACAGCGGGTTGGATTGCGAAGAAACACCATTAGAAAACAGTTTTTCCGAAAGAATGTCAAAAAAATTAATTAATGGCAGGATTTATTGCGTTAAAGCAATGAGCGAAGGCGCGGCTGGTACAATCTACACCACATACAACTATGCCACGGTTATTAATAATAATCTTGTGATCGTGAGTTTTGTCGCTCGGTACCCCCAGTGCCAAAATTATGACGAGCCACGAAGAACAGAATGTGAAAAGGAAAGAGAAACTTTTGATCTTGACTTAATCGTAGATCAGATAATTGGTATTGGAGGTGGCGCCGGCGGCGGTTTTGGCGGCGGTGGCGGCAGCAGCTGGTAAAAATAATATCCAGATGTCAATCTTCAAATGTCAACCAAGGCAATTATATTAGCGGCTGGTTCTTCAAGAAGATTAAGGCCAATAACAAATAATCGGCCAAAATTTTTAGTAGAATTGAATAAAGAAACAATTTTAGATTATCAGCTTAGATGTTTGGCAGAATGCCGGGTAGAACAGATATTGATTGTTGTCGGCTATAAAAAAGAAATGATAAAAGAGTACCTGGAAAAATCAGCTTATAAAAAATTAATTAAAATTATTAACAATGATATTTTTGAGAAAACAGACAACGCTTATAGTTTGTCTTTGGCGTTGGAAGAAGTAAATGAAAAAAAAGATTCCGTGATTATTTTAGACGGGGATATTATTTTTGACATCAGATTGTTAAAAAAAATAATAGCCTCCCACGATAAGAATGCATTAATCGCCAGTAATGACAGAAAGATAAAGCCGGAAGACAATAAGGTTTTGATAAAAGAAGGTTATGCCAAAATTATTAAAAAAACAATTAAAGGGTCGGCAATCTACAACAGCATTATCAAATTGAATGGAAGATTGCTTCAAACGTTAAAAAATGAATGCCGAAAATTAGAAGCCTGGAATGAATGGTATACAGAACCATTGACTAAAACGCTTCAAGATTTTCCAAAAGAAGTAAAAGTGATTTTTACGAAAGGATTACTGGCTTGCGAAATTGACACAAAAGAAGATCTAATAAGAGCAAGAAGAATTCATGCCAAACTCACTAAATTAAAAGAATGAAACCAAATCTTAAAAATAAATATTTTTTATTAAGGCACGGCAAAACTATTCATCAAACGGGAAAAAAAGATATTACTTATGGCTATCCTGACGATAATCCCCCTTGTGTTTTATTGAAAGAGGGAATTAGAGAGGCTCAGTTAGCCGGTGAAAAATTAAAAGAAAAAAATATTGATTTAATTTTCGCTTCTGACATTTTAAGGGTTAAACAAACTGTTAAGATTGCTGCCAAAATAATTGGGTATAACCCAGATAATGTGATTTATGACCAGAGGTTAAGAGATGTTAATTGGGGTATTTTTGCCGGCAAAAATAAAAAAGAAGCTTGGGCTTATTATGATAAGGATATGTTACAGAAATTTGAAAAACCTGTGCCCCAAGGAGAAAGCTGGAATCAATGTCGCGAGAGGATGGCAGCTGTTTTAAATGAAATTGAAAAGAATTTTGAGAAGAAAAATGTTTTAATAGTTTCTCACGGAGACCCCCTGTGGCTTTTAGAGGGCTATCTAAAAGGCAAAAGCAATGAAGAATTAATAAACGAGATGAATAATAATCAGGATATTAAGACCGGGGAAATAAGAGAAATTTAATTGTTTTGGATGAATTTATTTAGGTGATTGATTTGGCGGAATGATCTAATATAGGCCCTTTTTTGCCTGTGATTGGTTTGGGAAAAATGATTTTTGGCACAGAAATTAAAACAAAGGCGGCAGCTAACGATAAAATTCCTCCAAAAATAAAAATATACTCAAAGCCGAAAAGAGTCGCAATTAAACCGCCCAAAATACCGCCTATAGCGGAAGCGATGCCAACTGCTATATGATCAGCTGACCAAGAAAAAGCGATGCGGTCTTTATCCAAATTCCTGGAGAAAATTCCCGACCAAGAAGAATAATACATCGCAAAACCAAATGCTTCTATGGATCGAACGAGGTATAACTGATTAACGCTTTTTACTGCCGCTAAAGCGAAAGCAGAAATAGCTACTATAAACAGACCGATAACTAAAGCGTAAAAATCGTCTTTTTGCCCGCGAATTTCATCTAATTTATTAGATAAAGGCAATTCAACGATAGACCTAACAAGCCAATAAATTGCCACAGAAATCCCCACATTTATTAAATCGCCATTGATTTTTTGAACAATGAAAATAGACATTAATGGAGAAATAAGCCCCCAGCCGCTAAATAAAATTAAATCAGCAAGAATGAATCTTCTGATAATACGATTAAGTTGTAAAATTATCCCTTTCTTTACTTTATTTGTTTGCATTTTTGGTTTGTTTGTTTATTAAAAATTTCTAGTTATAATACTTATTATTACTTAATTTTAAGTTAAAATCAAGCCAGTTTTAAAGGTTGAGATATAATCATAAAAATTATTCTTAAAATAGAAAAGCATGGGAATTGTTGGAATAGAGGAAGAAGACTCAGGGAATTAGAAGTTAAAGATATAGTTTGAATTAACAGAATTAAAAAATGGCTTTTAGAAGCCATTTTTTAATTTATTGACTTTGAAACTATAATGTGGTACTTTAATAATAAAGTAAAAATTGCTCTTTGATAAAAAAAATAGAAAGGAGGCAAGAATGGCAGATTATTTATTTTTATTGATTCGGTTTAATGGTTGTTTAAATGGCTACCCCCGAACAGTAGTTAATCTACTCTTGATTAAGCACAAAAACATAAATTTTATTTCTCCTAGCGATTTAAGCGCTTTTTTATACAGAAAGAGGGGGAAAGGGGAATTAGGCCCTAAAAACGGCCCGAAAACAAATGGTTTTTTAGAAGTGTTAAAAATCAACCATGTTAAATTTTTAGAGTTGCAGAAAGAATGTAAAGTATTATTAGTTGATACTTGTTTAATACCAGAGATTTATGAACAAATAAAGGAGAATTTGAGGGAAGCAATTTTAGAAAAAATAAAGATTAAACCGAAGGAAGAACCGCAAAGACCGCAAAGAAAGAATAAAAGAAAGAATAAGAAAAAATTAAACAAAAGAAAGGAGGGGTAAAAATGTTATACCCTGAGCTGATTTATTTAAGTTGTCTCAAACGTTTTAATCAAAGAAAAAGATTGCTGCGGATTTCTCTAAAAAGTTTAGCGAATGAAGAAAGGGCGGAAATAGAAGATGTAATGGCAGCTATTGTTTTGATGGTGATAATAATTCTTCTGTTTTTTGCCCCTAATTTAGCAGTATTTTTTTTCTTTGTGTTTGCCGGAATAATAATTGGAATAATACAATTAAAAAGGAGGCTTGGTAGTAAATGAAAGAATTAATAAGAAAAATAGTAAAGCTTTTTAATTTTTTTGTTTTTGATGTGTTATTAAGCAAAGGTTCCAAAATGCGTTGGAGCTAAAAAAGTTAGAAAAAGTTAGGATTAGGAGGTGTAAAAATGCTGCCCCAACAAATTTTTTATTTATTTGTACTTTGTATACTAGCGTTAATCACAATTACAGCGATCCTATTAGACAAAGAAGATTTGAGCTGGAAATTATTTATTGTAACAGTTTGTGCTGCAATTGCTGGATTCGGATTCTTTTAGAAAAAAGGAGGTCTAACCTCCTTTTTTATTTGTTGTCTTTACAAAAAAAAGAAAAAGAGTTAGGATGTTTCTAACTTAATAAAACATATCATCCCCTCTAGAGCTAAAAAAGGGGATATTAATCTTTATATGATATGGGAATTTTTAAACTTCATTCTCAATTTCAGGCGGTTAGCGATCAAAAACAAGCGGTTGAAAAATTAGTACAAGGGATAAAAAAGGGTTATCGCTTTCAAACTCTTTTGGGAATTACTGGAAGCGGGAAAACTTTTACGATGGCAAATGTCATCAATCATTTTGAGAGGCCGGTTTTAGTAATTGCTCCGAATAAAACTTTAGCCGCTCAACTTTACCGAGAATATAAAAATTTTTTTCCGGAGAACTCCGTTAATTATTTCGTTTCTTATTACGATTATTATCAACCCGAGGCCTATTTGCCTATTACTGACACTTATATTTCTAAAGAGGCCTTAATTAATGAAGAAATAGATCGTCTTCGCCATAAAGCGACTTCATCTTTATTGAGCCGAAGAGATGTTATTATTATCGCTTCTGTTTCCTGCATTTATAATTTGGGCATTCCCTTAAATTATTTTAAAAGCGCTATTTATTTAGAAAAAGGGAAACTAATTACGCGGGGAGATCTTATAAGGCAATTAGTGAGAATTCAGTTTGAGAGAACTAATGGAGATTTAAAAAGAGGTCTGTTTCGGGCGCGAGGAGATAATTTTGAAATTATGCCGGCTTCAGGGGAAGTTATTTATTTTATTAAAATTAATAACCAAGAAATCATTCGCATTGCTTTATTAGATCCTGTTTCTAAAAAAACAATGGAAGAATTAAATGATATTGTGATTTTCCCTCCAAAACATTTTGTCAGTTCTACTCCCCAACGGGAAAAGGCTATTAAAGAAATAAAAACAGAACTAGAAGAAAGGCTGGAATTTTTTAAAAAACAAGGCCAAGAGTTAGAGGCCGAAAGATTGAAACGTCGCACCAGGTATGATTTAGAAATGCTAAAAACTGTCGGCTATTGCCATGGTATAGAAAATTACTCAAGATATTTAACTGGTAAATTGGCCGGCGAGCCGCCCGACACTTTATTATCTTATTTTTCCAATCCCTTTTTCGCTAAAAAGGATTTTTTAACCATTATAGATGAATCCCATATTACCTTACCCCAAATCAGGGGAATGTACGAAGGCGATCAAGCCCGGAAAAAAGTTTTAATAGAATATGGATGGCGTTTGCCTTCGGCTTTAGATAACCGTCCCTTAACCTTTAATGAATTTTTAGAAAGAGTTGACCAAGTAATTTTTACCTCAGCTACTCCTTCTCAAGAAGAAAAAGAAATGTCTAATCAAATTGTTGAACAGATTGTCCGGCCAACCGGAATAGTTGACCCGACGATTGAAGTGAGGCCTGTTTTTGACGAAAAGAAAAAGCAAACCCAAGTAGAGAATTTAATGGAAGAATTAAGGAAAATTGTTAAAAAAAAGGAAAGGGCGATTGTAAATGTCTTAACCAAAAAAATGGCTGAAGATTTGACTGATTATTTACTGAAAAAAGGGCTCAAAGTTAATTATATGCATTCAGAAACAAAAACTATTGAGAGGACTAAAATATTAAAATCATTTCGGGAGGGTGAAATTAATGTTCTGGTGGGAGTAAATCTTTTAAGAGAAGGGCTGGATTTGCCAGAAGTGACATTGGTGGCTATTTTGGACGCTGACCGGGAAGGGTTTTTAAGGAGCGAAACATCTTTAATCCAGACAATGGGCAGGGCGGCAAGAAATATTTTAGGCAAAGTTGTTTTATACGCTAATGAAATTACGCCTTCAATGAAAAACGCAATTGAGGAAGTGGAAAGAAGAAGAAAAATTCAAATGGAATACAATAAAAGGCATCATATTACTCCCAGAACAATCAAAAAGAAAGTTGAGGATTTAATTGATTTTGATTGATAAAAAATATGCAGGAAAAAATTATTATTAAAGGCGCTCGGGTCCATAATCTAAAAAATATCAGTTTAGAAGTTCCTAAAAATGAACTGATCGTTTTCACTGGCGTTTCCGGTTCTGGCAAATCCTCTTTGGCGTTTGATACTATTTTTGCGGAAGGGCAGCGGAGGTATTTAGAGTCTTTATCTCCTTATATTCGGCAATTTTTAGGTCAGAAAGACAGGCCAGATGTTGATGAAATTATTGGTTTATCCCCAGCCATTGCTATTGATCAAAGGGCTTTATCTCATAATCCTCGCTCTACTGTTGGCACCTTAACAGAAATTCACGATTATTTGCGAGTTTTATTCTCCCGGTTAGGGGAAGTCAGGTGTTTAATTTGCCATAATAAAATTCAAAAATTGACCATTGATGAGATGATTGAAGCGATCCAAGAAAAAACCAAACAGATTGGGAAAAATCAAGTAAAAATTTTTTCGCCGGTGGTCAGAGGAAGAAAAGGGGAGTATTATCAATTACTCTATAATTTTCTCCTTAATGGTTATGAATCAGCCCGAATTGACGGCAAAATTTATTCTCTCCATAATGGAATTAATTTATCTCGGTATAAAAATCATACGATTGAAATTTTAATAGATGAGTTAGATATTAAAGACAGAAGCCGTTTGGCAGAAGCGATAGAAAACGCTTTAAACTTTTCTGATGGTTTATTGCTTGTTATTTTTTCTTCAGGGGAAGAGTTTTTATTAAGTAGCCGCTGGTCTTGCCCTAAAGATAATTTTTCTTTTCCTGAAATTGAACCGCGTTTTTTCTCTTTTAACAGCCCCTACGGCGCTTGCCCCGCCTGCCATGGTTTAGGTAAAAGCGATTTATTTACCAAAACCATCTGTCCCGTTTGCCGGGGAAAAAGATTAAAACCGGAAGCCCTCTCGGTTTATATAAATAATAAAAATATTGATGATATTTCTCAAATGAATATAGAGGAAGCTTATGATTTTTTTGTTAATTACGAAAGCAAACTTTCTAAAAGAGAAAAATCTATTGCTGAAAATGTTTTAAAAGAAATTATTGACCGCTTAACTTTCTTATTAGAAGTTGGCTTGGATTATCTCTCCCTATCTCGGGAAGCAGAAACTTTATCTGGCGGCGAAGCCCAAAGAATAAGATTAGCCAGCCAAATTGGTTCCTATCTCTCTTCCACATTATATGTTTTAGATGAACCTACTATTGGCCTTCATGAAAGAGATACTGAGAAGCTTTTAAGAATTTTGAATGAATTAAAAGAACGAAAAAATACCGTTATTATTGTTGAACACGACGAAAGAACTATCAGAGCTTCTGATTTTTTGGTTGATCTGGGGCCATTATCTGGGAAAAAAGGCGGTGAAATAGTTGCTATTGGGCCAACAGAATCCTTATTAAAAAAACCAAGCGGCCAGTCTTTAACCTTAGAATATCTTAATAGAGAAAAAGAAATTCCTGTCCCAAAACGCAGAAGAACGTCTTTTTCGGAAAAATTAAAAATCATTGGCGCCACAGCTAATAATTTAAAAAATTTAACTGAGGAAATACCTTTAAGAAAATTTGTGTGTTTAACCGGCGTTTCCGGCTCTGGCAAGTCTACATTTTTAAACAATGTCCTTTATCAAAACTTGATTCGCATTAAAAATCGTTTTTCCGGCTCCTTAAAAGGGGTAAATAAAATTATAGGAAGTGAGTATCTTGATAAGGTTGTTATGGTTGACCAATCGCCGATTGGCCGCACCCCACGCTCAAATCCTGCCACTTATACAGGAGTTTTTACTCCAATCAGAGATTTTTTCGCTGTTTTAGAAGAAAGTCGAATTCGGGGTTATAAACCATCTCGTTTTTCATTTAACGTTGAAGGCGGCCGTTGTGAAGCTTGCAAAGGGGCAGGCTATAATTTAATTGATATGCATTTTCTCCCGCCGGTTTTGGTGGAGTGCGAAGTTTGCCATGGAAAAAGATATAATAAAGAAACTTTAGAGATTAAATATCAAGGTAAAAATATTTCTGAGGTTTTAGAGATGACGGTGGATGAAGCTTTGGAATTTTTTTCTAATATTCCCCAAATTCAAGAGCCGCTCAAATTACTGAACCGAGTTGGACTTGGTTATATTCAATTGGGGCAAAGCGCGACAACTCTCTCTGGCGGAGAAGCCCAAAGGATAAAATTGGCCCGTTATCTTTTAAAGCCTTTGGGCCGAAGGGTGCTTTATTTAATGGATGAGCCAACAACCGGTTTACATTTTGATGATATAAAATTATTATTAAAAGTGATCGATGAATTAGTTGATTATGGAAATTCAGTGATTGTGATTGAACATAATATGCATGTTATAAAATACTGTGATTATATTATTGATTTAGGCCCTGAAGGAGGGGAAAAGGGAGGAAAGATAATTTTTAGTGGTTTAGTTGAAGATATTATTAGAGAGGAAAAATCTTATACCGGCCAATTTTTAAGGCAATATCTATAAAATTCTAAAATGGCTCAAGAAAAAACACTAATTTTAGACAAAAAGAACAAATTTTTAAAACAGATTTCTTCAAAACCGGGAGTTTATTTATTTTTAACCAAGAAAAAAGAAGTTTTATATGTTGGCCGAGCCACTTTTCTGAATAAAAGAGTTTCTTCTTATTTTCAAAGACAAATAGATCCTCGTTTAGAAAAAATGGTCAATCAGGCTTATTTTTTGAAATTTATCTCTCTGGATAATCTTTTGGAAGCTATTATTTTAGAGGCAAATCTGATAAAAAAATATTGGCCAAAATACAATATTCGGGAGAAAGACAATCGTTCTTTTATTTATATCATTATTCCCAAAAAGGACTTCTCGGCTCCGTTTTTGGCAAGGGCAAAAGAATTAGAAAAAATTTCTCCTGAAAACGCGGAAATCTTCGGCCCTTATAAAAGCTTATCATTAGTCAAAACCGCCTTAAGGATTATCAGAAAGATTTTTCCTTATAGCACCTGCCAAATCAATTCTGGCCGGCCTTGTTTTGATTATCAAATAGGATTATGCCCCGGGGCTTGCCTAGGCATTATTTCTAAGGAAGAATACCAAAAAAATATTCAAAATATCGTCCTTTTATTAAAAGGCGAAAAAAAAGAGCTGATTAGAAAATTAAAAAAAGAAAATCCAGATAAAATTTTTGCTCTTCAACATATTGAAGATGTGGCTTTAATTGAGAAAAAAGAAGAAATCATGACAAAACATCCGTTTGCCAAAATAGAGGGCTATGATATTTCTCATTTTTCCGGCCAAGAAACAGTCGGGGCGATGGTTAGTTTTTCAAATGGCGAGCCTGATAAAAAATTTTATCGCCTTTTTAAAATAAAGAACGCCAAAAATAAAGACGACCTTGATTGCCTAAGAGAGACTTTAAGAAGGCGTTTTAGGCATCCAGAATGGCCTTTTCCTAATCTTGTTTTAGTAGATGGCGGACTTCCTCAAATAAGAACAGTCGAAAATTTGTTTAGAGAATTAAAAGTTCAAATTCCTTTGGTAGGAATCTCCAAATACCAAAATGATAAATTGGTTTTTCCAAAAGGAATGAAAAAATCATTAAAAGAGTTGATTACTACCAATAAAAATTTAATTTTAAAAGCAAGGGAAGAATCTCATCGCTTCGCTAATTCTTACCGAAAAAGATTATTTGAGAAGCGGCTTACTTCTTGATTAAATTTTTTCCCCCGATCAAATTCATTCTGAAATTTCTCAAAACTTGCTGCGGCTGGAGAAAAAAGAATCATATTTTTCTTGTTTTTCTTTATCCGAAGCAAACTATAACAAAGGCATTCTCTCAATGATTCAAAAACAAAATAATTATTTGAATATTTTATTTTAATTAATGCTTGCATTAATTTTTTACTGGCTGAACCGTTTAAAATCACTAAATTTTGAGGTGAAACTGTTTTTTTGATTATTCGAGCTAATTCATTAAATCTTAAATTTTTATCGGTACCGCCGGTAATTAAAATGAGATTACTATTTTTTTGCCGGGAGAATCTTTTTAAAAGAGTCATTGTTGCTTCTGGGCTCGTGGCATTACTGTCGTTAATGATTGTCTTGTTTGAGGTCTTGTAGATTATCTCCTGGCGAAATTGAAGGTGCGGTAAATGAGGGATACTTTTTTTGATTTTATTAAAGCTTAATCCAAATAATTTTGCCGCCAAGAGAGCAAACATCAAATTTTTCAAATTATGATCTCCCCATTGGTTTAAAAATTTATTTGCCTTCAAAACAAGATGCTTTTCTTTATTTTCCTGAAAATAGATACTTCCTTGTTCAAAAAATATTCCGTTTTTGTTCAAAGGCAAATGATGATTAGAAACAAAATAAATTTTACTTTTTGGTTTTAAAGAAAGAAAAAATTTAGTCCACTTATTATCATTGCCCAATATTAAAAAGTCATTCTCGCTTTGGTTTTGAAAAATATTGGCTTTTATTCTGGCATAGTTTTTCATGCCTCTGTGGCGGTTAAGGTGATCTGGAAATAAATTAGTAATTACAGCTATCTTTGGCGCTTGATATTCTCCTTTTAGCAATTCCAGCTGAAAACTAGAAATTTCTAAAACCACTGGCAGATCCCTTCTTGTGTTATCAAGAAAAGATAAAACAGGATTATCCGGACTATTGCCGCCAATAATGGTTTGAGGATACTGGGTTTTTAAAAAATGACCGATCCAATTAGCAACCGTTGTTTTACCTCTAGTGCCAGTGACAGCAACAATAGGACTTTGGGTAAATTTAAAAAATAAAGTCATTTCGTTCTCAATAATCTTATTTTCATTTCGCGCTATTTCAACGTAAGGATTATTTATAATTTTAACCCCAGGATTAAGAACAATAATATCATGGTTTTTAAAATCATTCTTCTGGTGGCGGCCTAATACTAGTTTTATTTTACCAAGATAGGGTTTAAGCTTTAAAAGAGAGTTTTTTAATTCTTTTTCATTTCTTAAATCAGTTATTGTTAGCTTTGCGCCATGTTTTATTAACCATCGGCAAGTAGCCACCCCACCACCTAAAGAGCCTAAACCGACAACTAATATTTTTTTATCTTTTATAAATTGTTCTATAATCCCCATAAAATTTGACATATTTTTATTCTATATTATAATTACTCTTTAAAGCAATGGCAGAGGCATAATTAAGGGAGGTGCGTAAAATGTCTAAAATGGTAACTTTAAAACCCTTTAGGCCTCAAAAAAATGCTGTCTCTTATGGCCAAGAAATAAATAGAGCAAGAGCAACATTAAAGGGTATTTTGGAAAGCGGAAAAAACAAACAATTGGTAAAATATATCAAATCAGTTGCTGAATTAAGGATTAAGGGGGAAAGATGTTTTGAGGAAGAAATAAAAAAATACTCAATAGGGGCCAAAAATAAAAGAATCAGAGACGAAACAATCAGAAAAATCAATCTTTATTTGTATCGGTCAAGCAAAGAAACCGCTTTAGAAATAAAAGAAACTTGTGCTAAAATTTTAGAAAATAAGTATAATAGGAGGTAAGGAAAATGCAGAAACAAAAAAGACACTATAATTTTACAATATGCTCTGCCATTGCTTGCCTCAAACCAAATATCTATAATAGGGGTTGTTGACAAAAAAATTAAATCCTGTATACTCAATAAAGTTTCCCAAGACATCAGGTTTGCCTTAAAACTTCAAATTAAAGAAGGCAAATAAGCCCTGACGAGGATAATTTTTGTTTTAAGATATATCTTTTGTCTTTATGTCTGTGGGAAACCACAGATTTTTAATAAAAATGTAAAAAATGATTTCAAGAGAAAAAAAATTACAAATTGTAAAAAATTTGATGGCAGAAATTCAAAAAGCCAAAGTAGTTTATTTAGTTAATTTTTTAGGGCTTAAGGTTTCGGAAATAAACGAGCTAAGAGAAGAATTAAGAAAAAATAATTCTGTTGCCCAAGTGGTAAAAAAGAATTTGGTTCAAGTCGCTTTCTCAAAATCAGGATATGAGGTAGAAATTCCTTATGATAAAAATGGCTCTTTAATGGTGGGTTTTGCTTTTGAGGATGTCTTTGAAACCGCCAAAACTCTCTGGAATTTTTCTAAAAAAAATGAAAAATTGCAGATATTGGGGGCTATAGCAAAAAATAGATTTTTAAGCCCGGAAGAAGTAATCCAATTAGCAAAAATATCATCACAAGATATTCTTTTTGGTCGAATAGTTGGTTTAATATCCTCTCCGATACAAGGATTGTTATCTCTTCTAAATGGCAATATTCAAAAATTGGTCCTAGTATTGGGAAGCATAAAAAACAATAAAGCAATCTAACAATTTAACAATTTAAATTATTATGGCAGAAGAAAAAAAACCCTCCGTCGCTTCCACCTCCGGGAAAACTACGGAGGACAAGAAAGCTATGGAGGACAAGCCCTCCGCCGCTAAAGCTATGGAGGACAAGGAAAAACAAATTTCTGAAAAATTACAGGATATAATCAAAAAAATCGAAGAATTAAGCGTAATGGAGCTTGTTGATTTGGTGAAAGCTTTGGAAGATAAATTTGGCGTTTCCGCCGCTCCTCAGATAGTAGCAAGCGGCCCTGCGGCTAGCACTGGTGAAGAGGGGAGTGCCGAAAACAAAAAAGAAAGCGTCACTGTTATTTTAAAAGATGCTGGCCAGGCAAAAGTACAAATTATTAAAGAAGTTAAAGATCTTTTAGGTTTAGGATTGAAAGAAGCCAAAGATTTAGTGGATGCCGCCCCAAAGGAATTAAAGGAAGGAATTTCTGCAAAAGAAGCGGAAGAAATCAAACAAAAATTAGAAGCAGCCGGAGCAACAATAGAAATAAAATAAAAATTATTGAAAATTTTATTTTGAGGTTTACCCCCACACCAAATAAGTTATCTAAAACCTGCCTATATCTTTGAGAAGTATATGGTGTGGGGGTTTGCCCTCCCACCTTTGGGTGATTAGCTCATCTTGCCCTCCCACCTTTGGGTGATTAGCTCATCTTGCCCTCCCACCTTTGGGTGATTAGCTCAGTGGTTAGAGCGCGTCGTTCACATCGACGAGGTCGCTGGTTCAAATCCAGCATCACCCACCCAAAGGTCTTAAAGGTGGGAGGGTGAAGTTAGAGCGCGTCGTTCACATCGACGAGGTCGCTGGTTCAAATCCAGCATCACCCACCCAAAGACAAGGGATAAAAAGGGGGCGTTCTCCTTGACTCTACGCTAAATATTGTTTAAACTATACTATCATAGATAAAATAATAAAAAAGATAAAAAGGTCGAGCTAAACCCTTCTTCCATAAAAAATTATTTAATTTGGAAGAATAGGGTGTCAAAAAATAATTTTTATTATTTGTAATAACTAATATGAAGAATAAAACTTGGTTAATTATTGGTATAATAGTGTTGATAATTATCGTCATTGCGATTATTGGTTCTACCAATAAAACCCCGGTACCGCCTGAAGAAACCACAACGACTACTACCTTATTGGAAGAGCCTATATTAGAAGAACCTATAGAAGAGCCTGAAGGAACAACTATCTTGCCAGAAGAAGAAGGGGAAGGCGAGATTGTCCCAGAAATGATTGAAGAGTAAAAGATGAGGGGTTGACCCCCGCCTTTTAGAAAAAGATGAGGGTTGACACTGCGTATAGTTATTTGCTATAATACCCCTGACGATCGCGAGATCGTCAAACGGTGGGGCTCCCTCTTCTGCTTGCAGAAGGGGGTCACCAAAAGAAGGATAGTTTGCCTTTGGTAAACTATCCTTCTTAATTTTATTCAGGTTTTTTAAGAAAAATTTGCTATTTTGGCCTTCAAAATGATAAAATAAAAGAAATATGGATACTCAAGACATTATTATTATCGGAGGCGGCCCGGCAGGTTTAACAGCTGGTATTTATGCTGGTCGGGCAAAATTAAAAACAATATTATTTACTGGTTCGCCGCCTAATGGGCAGTTAATGTTAAGCGCGGTGATAGATGATTTTCCCGGATTCCCTGAAAAATTAAGCGGCTTGGAACTTTTGCAAAAAATAACGGCTCAAACCAAAAAATTCGGCATAGAGATTTTGGAAAAAAATGTTGTTTCGGTAGATTTTAAAAAAAGACCGTTTGCCATTAAAACAGATGATGGTATTGAATATTTATCTAAGGCAGTGATTATCGCTACAGGGGCTACTCATAATTGGCTCGGCTTAGAAAAAGAAAAAGAATTAATTGGCCGAGGCATTTCTGTTTGCGCAGTTTGCGATGGATTTTTCTTTAAAGATAAAATCGTGGCTGTTGTCGGCGGCGGCGACAGCGCTATGGAAAATGCGATTACTTTAACTAAATACGCTAAAAAAGTTTTTATTATCCATCGTCGAGATCAATTTAAGGCGGCAAAAAGATTGCAAGAAGAAGTTTTAAACAATCCTAAAATAGAAATCATTTGGAATACAATTGTAACTAAAATAGAAGGAGATGAATTTCTTACAGGGGTAGTTATTGAAAATGTTGATACAAAAAAGAAAAAACCATTAGAGATTGATGGCTTGTTTTTATCCATTGGTTTTAAACCGGCAATAGATATTTTTAAAGATCAGGTAGAGTTAAATAAAAATTGTTTTATTAAAGTCACAGACAATACAAAAACTTCTGTTGAGGGAGTGTTTGCCGCCGGCGATGTTTGCGACCCTAAATACAGACAGGCAATTACTGCTGCTGGCTGGGGAGCAATGGCTTCATTAGACGCGGAAAGATGGTTAAGGGAAAAAAATAAATGAATATTTCGCTTTTTGATTACCATTTGCCGAAAGAATTAATTGCCCAGAAACCGATAGAGCCGCGAGACCACTCGCGTCTTTTAATATTAAACAGAAAAACAGGGGCAATAGAGCATAAGCGCTTTTATAACATTATCGATTATCTGTCAACTAATGATGTTTTGGTTTTTAATGATAGTAAAGTGGTGCCGGCCCGATTATATGGGGAAAAAGCTGATACGCAAGGCAAGACAGAAATTCTTCTAATCAGGCCTGAAAATAAACAGATTTTTGATTTTGTTTCTTGGCCTCAACGATGGGTGATTATAGGTAAACCAGAATTAAAAGAAGGCCAAAAAATTAAATTTACTGACGCTCTTAGCGGAATAATAGAGAAAAAATTAAATTATGAAAAAATCATTTGTTTTAATCTGCAAGGTCAAGAGCTAAAAAAAGAAATATTATCTTCGGGCAAATCGCCTTTACCACCATATATCACCAAGCCAAGCAGTCGTTCTTTTAAAGAATATCAAACGGTTTATGCCAAGAAACCCGGTTCTGTTGCCGCGCCTACCGCGGGATTCCATTTCACTCAAAATTTATTAAATAAAATAAAAGAAAAGAAAATAGAGTTGGAATTCTTGACTCTTTATGTTGGTTTAGGAACCTTTTTGCCAGTAAAAGTTAAAAATATAGAAGACCACAAAATGCATTCAGAGTTTTTTGAATTAAACCAAAAAACCGCCAACAGATTAAACCAGGCAAAAAAAGAAGGAAAAAGAATTATTGCTGTCGGGACGACAGTAGCTCGGGTTTTAGAAGCTTGCGCTCAAAACTCTAAACTGGAGCCAAAAAAAGAATGGACAAATTTATTTATTTATCCTGGCTATAAATTTAAATTTGTTGATGCCCTAATCACTAATTTTCATTTGCCAAAATCAACTCTATTAATGTTAGTTTCCGCCTTCGCCACAAGAGATCTAATTTTTAAAGCTTACAAAGAAGCCATTGAAAAAAAATACCGATTCTTCTCTTTTGGCGACGCAATGCTTATCAAATAAATTCAAAAATCAAAAGTCAAAATGCAAAATTACAATTCAAAATTTAAAATTATTAGAGAATCTAAGAATTCACGAGCTCGGTTAGGAAAAATCAAAACTTCCCATGGGGATTTCAAGACCCCTATATTTATGCCTCCTGGAACTCAGGCCACAGTTAAAGCTGTCGGTCCTGATGATTTGGAAAAGATCGGCATTGAAATTCTTTTGGTAAATACGCTTCATTTAGCCCTCCAACCGGGTGAAAACCTCATTTTTGAGTTGGGGGGTATCCACTCTTTTATGGGCTGGCCTAAGCCCATTCTGAGCGATTCTGGAGGGTTTCAGGCCTGGAGTTTAAGCAGAAATAGGAGCAAAAATGGCAGAAAAATGGCTAAAATTCGAGAGGATGGCATAGAATTTTCCTCACCAATCAACGGCTCTAAGCATTTTTTAACCCCTGAAAAATCAATAGAAATTCAGCATAAATTAGGCACTGATATTATTATGGCCTTTGACGAATGCAGCCCTGATAATAATGATAAAGAGTATGCCAAAAAGGCGATGCAAAGAACTCATAAATGGGCTCTGAGATCATTAAACAAACATCAAGAATTAAGCAAATTTTATTTAGAAAAGGGGGAAAGACCGCCTTTAATTTTTGGCATTATCCAAGGAGGAATTTTTGAAGATTTAAGAAAAGAGTCGGCAAAATTTATAACCAGTCTTGATTTTGACGGCATTGCTTTGGGAGGGGAAACAATCGGCTATAATATGCGCCGGACTTTGGAAATTTTAGATTATCTTGAGGATTTATTGCCAAAAGATAAACCTCGCTATACCATGGGATTAGGATCTTCTCCAAAGGATATTATTGAAGTTGTCAAAAGGGGAGTAGATATGTTTGATTGCGTAGGCCCAACAAGAATGGCGAGGCATGGCTCTCTCTTTGCCGAAGATGGCAATCTTCATATTTCTAATAGCGTTTTTAAAAAAGACGATAAACCAATAGATAAAAACTGCGATTGTTATACTTGTCAAAATTTTTCCCGAGCTTATCTTCATCACCTTTATTCAATTAAAGAGCCTCTTTATCTTAGATTAGCGACAATCCACAACCTCCGTTTTATAATGAGCTTGATATGGGATATAAGAACTAATTTTTAATTTTCAATTTACAATTTACAATAAATTCTCAATGATTCAATGATTCAATGTTTGGAAGTCGGACTTCCAAACATTCTCTGTCATTCTGAGGCCGTGAGGCCGAAGAATCTCTCGCGAATGCGAGAATTACAATGAAAATTGTAAATTAGAAATTGTAAATTGTGAATGTACATTATGCATTTATGCTTCTTCATACTTGTTGCGCGCCCTGCGCTTTACCCATAATTGATGGTTTGACCTCGCTCACCATGGCTTCGACTGAGCTCAGCCGAATGTCCAATCCTGAGCCTACTCGAAGGATTGATGATTTGACCTCGCTCACCACCAATCCTGAGCCTACTCGAAGGATTGATGATTTGACCTCGCTCACCACCAATCCTGAGCCTAGTCGAAGGATTAAATATTTGCTAAAAGAGAAAAAAGTAAAAAATCTTACTTTGTATTTTTATAATCCCAATATTTATCCTGAAAAAGAATACCAAAAAAGGTTAGAAGAAGTTAAAAAAATCTCCAAAATTTATAACTTGGAATTAATCATTGGAGAATACGAACATAACAAATGGTTGAATTACCTCAAACAATCATTGCCTAATCCTTTAGAATCTTATTCAGAAAACGAGGAAAGATGTTTAAATTGTTTTCGTTTCCGTTTGGATAAAACCGCAGAATTTGCAAAAAATAACAATTTTAATGAATTCAGCACCACCCTTAGCGTCAATCGCTTCAAAAACACTAAATTTATGAATAATTACGGTGAAAAATTAGCCAAAGAATATAATCTTGATTATGTAATTTTAGATTTAGACCCTTACGAGGCTCATAAAAAAGAACAAGAATTAGCCAAAAAATATAATCTTTATTCTCAAAAATACTGCGGTTGTGAGTTTTCTCAGGGCTAATCTTACGTTGCTAAACTAATCTCCTAAAAAATGGTATAATATTTACTGAAACTCCATAAAAATAAAGGTCGGGAAAATAGAATCATAAAAGATTATTTAGAGAGATTATGGAAAGATTCAATCAAAAAAATTTGCCGGAATATAAAAAATTAGAATACACAGATAGTAAAGAAGAAACTGAAAAAGCACTAGAAAAAATAGAAGGATTTAGAAAGTTTTTGGACCAACAAATATCTTTACCTCCAGAAAAATGGAATGAAAAATTTAAAGAATATGTGGAAGAGAAATATCAGGAATCACAAGAAGAAATACCAGAAAGAACAATTGAAGAAGAAAAAAACATAACCTTTGAGAGATATTTAAAAAACCTGGATATTAGCAAAGAAGATTTAAAAGATAAAAGAATTCTTGATTTAGGCTGCGGAGATGGCGAATTTGTAAAGGAATGCCTTGATAGAAATATAAGTAAGGAGATTTATGGCTTAGATTCACAAATAAATCCAGAAGATTTTGAAGAAAAATACAGAAAATATTTTTTAAAAGGTGATTTTCAAAAAGAATTGCCGATGAAAAATTTAGATCTTATAATTTCTTTAGCGGCAGTAGAGGCTCCATTTGATAAATTAAATATAAATAGCCCTAAAACAACCATTGATTTGGCTCTTAAAGCATTAAAAGAAAATGGTGAGATAAGAATTTTCCCATTGAGAAAAACTCACCCTCATAGCAATCTTAAGGGGGTTGAATTTTCTGAGAAAAAATGGAAGGAGATATTGAAAAAATTAGCAGCTGAGAAAAATATAGAGTATAAAATTTGTCCCATAGATATTAAAGCGGCTGGTAAAAATAAAGATGTTTGGTTGGAACAAGTATTGATTATTAAAAAATCTAAAACATAAATTTATCAAAGTTGATCTCAAAATAGAATATGATCTCAAATTATGCCCGCAAAGAATTGGTGAAAAAGATATTTGAAATGGCGTCTTAAAAAATAAAGGTCGGGAAAATAGAATTAATTAAAAAAGAATTAAAAAAATATTAAAGATGAAAAAATTGCTTTTGATAATATTGGGGATTTTATGCATTGCCTTGGGAATTTATGGATTAATTGTTTGGTGGTGGCCGCTTTTTGTAAAGATATTTTTAGGATGTTTGGGCCCTGTTTTATTTTTAGCAGGTCTTATTTTGATTTTTATAGGTAAAGAGGAATAGAAATATTTATTATAAATTATATATTTTGCTATTTGGGTAATGGATCTGTTTCCTGCGCTTATTTTGTTAGTTCTATAAATTAAAAATTAATGAAAAATTGGGCGAGGAAATTTAACCCTCATAAAACAGCTTATCGGACGCCATCTTTATTTAGAACCAGAAAAATTAATAAAATTCAGAAAATTAAGATTCAAAAGCCAAAAAATAAAAAGGGGCTATTAAACCGCCCCTTTTAACCATATTTCTTTTACTTGTTTTTTCTTTCTAGCATTTTTTTTCATAACTGCAACTTTTCTGTATTTTTTGATCTTGTTGCTATTACTATTCTGCATATCATTTTTTATATCGTAATATGCTAGACCGATGATTTTTCTAAATATTTCCGCTTGTTCTTTTTCAATTGTCATTTCTCTAAAGTCTTCACTTTTCAATAACCCTTTCAATTCTTCTATTTTTTCCGCGGTCTCCGGATAAATGTAAATCCTATAAAATAATGCTTTCCGCGCCGCCTTTTTCTCTTGAACTTTTGATTGCCCGTGAATTTTATTAAAAATACTCATTTCATAACACCTCCATTCGCTTAAATTAAAATTTTAAAGGTTCTTCTAAACTTGTTTATAATTATAACAGAATAGTATAAATTAATCAAGAGTATCTTTTTTATTAATTTTTATGGTATAATATTTATACAAATTAGAGTTTAGAATTATGAAAAAAGCTATTCTTTATGAAAAATTAATAGATAATAAAGCGCGTTGCCTTGCTTGCTCGCATCAATGTTTAATTAGCGATGGAAACACCGGCATTTGCGGCGTCAGGCAAAACAAAGATGGCGAGCTTTATCTATTAGTTTATGGCAAACCAGTTAGTGTAAATGTAGATCCAATTGAGAAAAAACCTCTTTTCCATTTTTTGCCCGGGCAAGAAGCTTTCTCTTTAGGAACAATCGGGTGTAATTTTGGCTGTGATTTTTGCCAAAATTGGGAGATTTCCCAGTTACCAAAAACACTGGATAAAATACGAGAAACAAGTTATGAGTTGCAGCACGAAAGCTGGCTGCCTGAGATAGTGGTGAAGCATTGTTTAGATCTTCAAATTCCAATGATTGCCTACACTTATAATGAGCCTACTATTTGGACAGAATATGCTTATGAAATAATGAAGTTAGCCCGAGAAGAGGGGATTAAGAATGTTTGGGTTTCTAATGGTTTTATGAGTGAAAAAACGCTTGATTTAATCAGCCCTTATTTAGACGCCATTAATATAGATTTAAAAAGCTTCTCTGATGATTTTTATAAAAAGATTTGCAAGGGACGGTTAGAGCCGGTAAAAGAAAATATCAGAAAAATTTGGCAAATGAAAATTTGGATAGAAGTGACAACTTTAGTTATTCCAGAAATCAATGATTCTGATAAAGAATTAAAAGCGATAGCTGATTTTTTAAAAAATATTTCTCCCGATATTCCTTGGCATATCTCTGCTTTTTATCCGAGCTACAAAATGGTAGATATTGCTCCGACGCCGAAAGAAAGTTTAATCAGGGCTTACCAAATTGGCAAAAATGCGGGTTTAAATTATATTTATACTGGCAATATACCGGATAGCGATTATGAAAGCACTTACTGCCCAAAATGCAATGCCAAATTAATCACAAGGCAGGGGATTAAAATGATAAATAATCTATTAGTTAATAAAAACCAATGCCCTCAATGCATACAAACGATACCAATAATATCCTAATTCGCCAGCCCGTTGTCGCCGGCACTTTCTATCCAGACGACCCGGAAGAACTCAAAAAAACAATAGAGGGATTTTTAGATAAAGCGGTTGTCGGTAAACAAAAAACCAATATAAAGGCATTAATACTTCCCCATGCCGGCTATATTTACTCAGGACCAATTACTGCCTATGGTTTAAAAATACTAAAAGGCGCCCCTTTTAAGAGA
>JBAZEI010000002.1:31217-39275 GCA_041654015.1 Minisyncoccota bacterium
TTCTTTTAGGGCCCAGCCATCACTTTGCTTTTAAAGGATTAATAGCGGCTGGGGAAGATTATTGGGAAACACCTTTGGGAAAAATAAAAGTTTTATCAAAAAAAGATTTCCCCTCATTAAAAAATAAAAAAGAAATTATTGAGTCAATTGAAATCCACCAGCCAGAACATTGTTTAGAAGTTCAGCTTCCTTTTTTGCAGATGATTTTAAAAGATTTTCAAATATTCCCTTTATTAACCGGAGAGATTGACGCCCAAAAAGCGGCAAAAATATTAATGCCTTTAATTGAGGAAAAAACTTTGATTATTGCCAGTTCAGATTTAAGCCATTATTTGCCTTATTCTGAAGCCAAAATGGCAGATAAAGTAACTATTGACGCCATTCTCTCCAATGATATCTTACGGTTTAATAAATACGGCGATGCCTGCGGCAAAAAACCGATTGAAATTTTATTACATATTGCCAAACAAAAAAAATGGCAGCCAAAACTTTTATGCGCGATGAATTCAGGAGAAACAGTCGGTGGCATTTGTTCGCCAAAAAAAACTTTAGAATCAAATAATGAGGTCGTGGGCTATGCCAGTATTGCTTATTATGAACCAACAAAATAAAGAATATCTTTTACAATTATCCCGAAGAACCCTTGAAAAATATTTTCAAAATAAAGGAATTCTTAATGTAGAAGAGGATGATTTGGATAATTCTTTAAAAGAAAAAAAAGGAGTCTTTGTCACTTTATGGAAAAACCAATCTTTAAGAGGGTGCATTGGCAGTTTAGAAGGAACAAAACCGATTTTTGAAGGAGTCATTGAAAACACTTTAGCCAGCGCTTTATATGACCCCCGTTTTTCTCCTCTTTCAAAAGAGGAATTAAAAGATATCAAAATAGAGATTTCAATAATTGAGCCCTTAAAAAAACTGCCTGATTTCAAAAAAGAAAAAGATTTATTGGATTATTTGGACAAAAATAAACCAGGGCTGTTAATAAAAAAAGGAATTTTTCAAGCCACCTTTTTACCTCAAGTTTGGGAAGAATTAAGGAGCCCGGAACTTTTTCTTTCTCATTTATGCCAAAAAGCAGGCTTGCCGCCAAATGAATGGAAAAATAAAGATCTAGAAATGTTTGAATACGAGGTAGATGTATTTAGAGAATAGCTAAAGAATTATTTTCAAACAAATAAGGATAAATTAAATCTCTTAAAAACTGAGGGTTAACGCCGGGACATTCGGTGGGTTCTTTTTTAAGATCTACTTCCTGATGGCCTTTGATAAAATTTTCTGTCCATTCGCGGCCGGCTAAGTTTGGTTTTCGCAAATAAAATTGTTTTTTTGAAAAATCAAATTGATACTCCTTGGCTAAGTATTGGACTAAATTCACCAAAGCTTTTTGCATTGAAGCGTTAAATTCATCGTGGCCAAGCCGAAAATCACCCATCAAAGCGATAGAAATCGTGGCGTTATTGTGGCCATAAGTATGAGTGCCAATCGCATATTTTCCTCCTAAATTACCTTCATAAATTCGGCCAGCGCCATCAATTAAATAGTGATAGCCGATATCCCGCCATTTTCTCTGCACCGCTTGCATTAAATAAATCCTTTGTAATTCTTGTTTAGAATCTTCGTAATTTAAAGTAAATTTTCCGGCAGTATGATGAATGATAATCTCTTCAACCGGCAGATAATAATATCTTAAATTATTTTCTTTCTCCTTGCTTTGGAGGAAAAAACTATCAATTAATTGAAAATTTTCTTTGTAATTTAATCCTAATTCTTTTGCTATCCAGTATTCTTGTTGAGAGAAACTGTCTTCAGCGTCATACTCTTCGGGATAACAAAAATTATCCTGGCAAAAATTATTGATGAAATCCAAATCAGCATACTGATTATCAGCGCCCCATTGCTCGCGGTTAATAATTGTAACTTTTTCGTCCCCTTGAAGCCGTTGGCCGAAAGTTTGAAAGAAATCGGTTAAATTAATATGCTGGGGAATATCAAATGTCAAATTTTTAATATCAACATTTGGATAATTAGAGTCCTTTATAACCTCTGGTTCAAACTGAGCCAAAGAAGAAGCAAGAAAACCATTTTCTTTTAATTTTAAACTTGCGGTCAGCCCAAAAACGGTAACCAAAAAAACGGTTAAAACTATTATTAAAAAAGATTTTTTTGGCGCTGACATCATTGTAAAATTTGATTTAGTATCCATTTATTGCCTCTCAAAAAATCCTCACTGGTCATTATTCGCTTAGAGGCCGGCTTTATCTCTTCAATAACATAAAATCCTTGGCCACATTTAACCGCCATTTTTTCCTGATAACTAAAAACTTTCCCCGGCAAATCTTCAAGAGAATCTTCTTCAGGATAACCTTTAATTATTTTTAATATTATCTCATCGCCTCCTTGGCTAATGGCTTTAGTAAAAACTCCGGGTTGAGGGTTAAAAGCGCGCACTTGTCTATCTATTTCAATGTTTGTTTTGTCCCATTGAATTTTTTCATCTTGAGGCGATATCTTTTGACAATAAGTGGCTAAAGAATGCTCTTGCGGCGCAGTATTGATCTCTCCTTTCAGCCATTTGGGCACACCTTCAATAACTAACTTAGCTCCAAGCTCAGCTAATTTTTCTGATAATTCAGAATAAGTAATTCTTGTATTCTGTATTCTGTATACTGTATTCTGTATAATTGGCCCGTGGTCTACTTGTTCGTCCATTAAAAATAAAGAAACGCCGATTTCTTCGTCTCCATTCAAAATAGCAGATTGAATCGGCGTGGCGCCCCGCCACTTCGGCAAAAGCGAAGGGTGAAGATTGATAAATCCTTTGGGCGGTATAGCGAGCAATTCAGGAGGAATAATTTTCCCATAAGCGGTCAGAATGGCAAATTCTGGTTTTAAATTCTTAATTTCAGCGATAAATTTTGGATCGTCTAATCTTTCTGGCGTCAAAATAGGAATATTCTCGTTTTGAGCTAAAACATATACAGGAGTAGGGGAGAGAATTTGCTTTCTACCTTTTGGTTTTAAAGGATTGGTGATAACCAAAAGAGGCTTCATTTTCGCTTCCAGAAGCTTTTGAAGAACTATTTTTGCAAATTCTGAAGAACCAAAAAATATAAAAGACATAGAGAATAAAATACTAAATACTAAATACTAAATACTAAATACTAAATACTAAACTCTAAATACTAAACTCTAAATAATACTAAATCTTAGGCCCTTGTTTTGCTTCTCTAAGATTGTTTGCTTTATCAACAAAAAGAATGCCATCAAGATGGTCTATTTCATGCTGAAGCACTCTTGATAATAAGCCAAAAGCTTTAATTTTAATCTTTTTCCCCTCCAAATTTGTCGCTTTAACAATAACTTTTTCCGGTCTTTCCACATCTCCAAATACATTAGGCACGCTCAAACAGCCTTCTTCAAAAACTTCGGTTTTTAAAGATGCCTTTATAATTTCTGGGTTAATGAGCGCGTAAATTTTATCATTAACTTCGCAGACCACAATTCTTAAAGGATTTTCTGTTTGAATCGCCGCTAAACCAACGCCATTATTAATTTTCATCATTTCTATCATCTGACTGACTAAATTCCTAACATCAGCGTCAATTTTTTGGACTGGAAGGCTCTTTTGGCGAAGAATTGGATTGTCTTTATCAATAATTAATTCCATATTACATTGTTAGATTGCTGATTACAATATTACAATAAATTTCTACGAATTTCTACTGAATTTCTAATTTTGGGACGTCCGACGTCGTTAATTTCAGAATGACAAATTCTGAAACGTAGCTGTCATTGCGAGGAGTACCCCCCTGAAAGGGGGTACGACGCGGCAATCCCAATGAGATTGCTTCCCCTTCGGCAAGCTCAGGGTCGCAATGACAAAGAAAAAAATTGTCATCCTGAGGAACGAAGTGACGAAGGATCTCTGGGTTTATCCCAGATACACCAGATACATTAGTGTAATCCTCGCATTCGCGAGAGATTCTTCGCTTCGCTCAGAATGACAGAAGAAGACGAGAGATTCTTCGCTTCGCTCAGAATGACAAAGAATTTTGGGACGTCGGACGTCGTAAATTATAGTGTATCTTTTGGGTCAACATCAATGCGCCAGCGATTGCTGAAACAAACCGCTCTCAATATCTTGTTTCTTAAGTTTAATTCATTTTTTGTCAAGAGAGGGGCGAAAAAATTAAGACCCAAAAGAGGATTCGTATTTCGTTGAATCTTGCTCTCAAAATATTTGTATTTTATTAAAATATTCCATTTATAAACTCCTTTTTCTTTGAAAATAAAGGCAGGAGCCGGACCCAGAATATTAAAATTTTTCTCTAAATTCTGGGGCGCTAATTTTAAAATCGCCTTATCAAGTTTATTTCTTATATCTATCGTTTCTTTTTCTCCTTTGCTCTTATTTTGATGGGAAAAAGTTAACTTTATTAGTTGAACAAACGGCGGCCAAAAATAATCTTCCCGCCATTTCAACTCTTCTTCAAAAAACTTTTCTTCTCGGCGCTCAATTAAATACCGAAATAATTTATTCTCGGGAATTAATGTCTGAATAATCAATTTTTCCTTTGCTATTTTTCTTAATCTTAAAAGATAAAAGAAAACTCTTTCCTCGCTGTTATAATCCGGCAGAAAAAGCAAGGGATCAATAGAAGCGGCAATAACTAAATCAGCTTGCTCTAATTGAGGTCTTAATAATGCCTCAGTGCCAATCAGGATTTTAATTTCACCTTTCCTAAATTTATCAAAAATATCCAATTCTTTATCATCCGGCATTTCTCCCTCTATCAACTCAAAAGAAGGCAGGGGATTAATAAATTTTTTAATCTCTTGGCCGATTCTTTCCATACCTATACCCAAAGGTTTTAACCGGTACCCTCGGCAATTAGGGCAGATATTAAGGGAGGGCATTTGATAACCGCAATGGTGGCAAGTTAGAGTTGAAGGCAAGTGGAAACATAAAGGAATATCGCAATTAGGGCATTTAGGCACGAAACCGCATTCTTGGCAAATAATGCTTCCTGCCAAACCGCGACGATTGATAAAAATAACCACTTTTTTATTCTTATTGACAGCTTCTTGAAACTCTTTTAATGATTCCTTAGCTATTGCCTGAAAAGGTTTTTTCTTTTGGCTCGGCTCTTTTTTATCTCGGTCTCTTGGATTAATAATTTTGATAATAGGTGATATTGGCATAATAATACAAAGAAAGGTAATTAACTAAAGTCACAGCGTTATAATAAGGTTTTTGGTCCCATGATTTATATGAAGGATTATTTCCATCAATAACAATGATTAATCCCAAATCTTGCCAAGGCAAAAAAACAGAAGAACGCCTCCCAATAACCAATAAGGCCTCTTTGGAATTAATTTTTGACCACAAAGAGTTGAATTCTTTAACCCTGAGGCCCGGCGAAGCGGTATAAATTTTTTCATCTAACAAAGTTAGAAACTTATCTTTGTAGTAATTTTGATGGAAAATAGTGGGGGCTAAAATTAATATTTGTTGTTTTTTAACCAGATATTTTTTAATTTCTTTTACAAGCAAAGAAAAATCATTGGTAAAATTCAAATTTTTGCTTCTCAAGGCAGCCTCTTTTGGCTCAAGAGGAGTTGTAATTTTAAAGTATTCAGGAAAATTGTCTTTGCCTAAACTTTCAAGATGTTTAACTAAGGACTTAATTCTAAAAGGGAAAATAGTTTTTAATGACAAAGTAATAGAACAAAAATAATAACGGCTAATAAAATCCGCCAAAATAAAAAATAGCGGAGGGACTATGGGGCAAGAAGCAATTATTTCATTGACAGGCTTAAGCGCAAAATCAGCTTTTTTTAAAGAGGCTTTTCTCAAAGAAATATTTTCCGATTTTAAGACAACTGCCATTATCTGCCTCTGGTTTAAAAGAATCTTAACCAAACAACCTCTTTTGAGATCTGTTTTTGAAAAATAAGAAAAAATTTGCGGTTGGCCTATGGGGATATGGGTCAAAGGTATAACATCGAGAATGAACATTATTTTATAATTTTAAATTTCCAATTTTAAGTTTTAAAAGGGTGTGTTGCTAAGTTTGTATATTTTGGTCCTTGGCGCTTCAATTCGCTTTCTATAACAGAAATACTATCAATTATAAAAGATTCATTTATTTTTGTCTCAATTTCTGAAAAAGGGGGTAAATCTAAATTATTATCCTGTTTAATTCTGGCTAAAGTAATGTGCGGCTTAAACAAACGATTTTCTGTTTTGAAATTTATCCCTTGATTTATCAGCTCTTGCTCTAAAGTTTTATGCAATTTATTTAATTTCTCAGATGCTTTACCTTCAGCCCAGATTAGGCGAGGGGAATGAGGATTTGGCCCCCCGCCAATCCTATTCAATTGAACTTTTACTGGAGAAAATGAACTTATCGCATTTTTAGAAGCCTTGATAATCTTTAATAGATCGTCATCTGAAACATAACCGATAAAAACTAAAGTCAAATGCAGAGCTTCTAATGGCACTTTGCGAAAACAAGGATTTGAAAGCTTCTCTTGCTGATAATCCAACAAAACATTTTTAACATTATCTGGCAAAGGCGAAGCAATAAAAATTCGATGTTTCATTGATTTTCATTGTTTCATTGCTGTATTGTTAAATTGTTAAAATTTTCAGCAATGTAACAATGTAACAATGAAGCAATATAACTCCATTATATATATTATATCTAATAAAAGAATTGACAACAATGGTTTTAAGAATATATAATGGTCTAAATGGCCACTAAAAAAGAGCATCTTCACTTAATTGGAATTGGCGGATCTGGAATGACGGCTTTAGCCAAACTCCTTTTAGATAAAGGATATTCTGTGTCTGGTTCTGATAAAAATGACTTTCCAGCCAGAGAATATTTGGAAAAGCAGGGGACAAAAATATATATTGGCCACCGAAAGAGTAATATTAAAAATCCCACCGCTGTTATTTATTCGTCGGCAATCCCTAAAGACAATATTGAACTTTTACAAGCGCGTAAAAAGCTTATTCCTTTAACAAATCGCTTTGATTATTTAATAAAAGTTTTGGCTGAGAAAAAAATAATCGCCATTGCCGGCACTCATGGTAAAAGCACCAGTAGCGCAATGATCGCTCATATTTTGGAAAAGTCAGGTTTAAAGCCAACAATTTATTTAGGCGCTAAAAGCAAAGATTGGCCCTTAGGCAGTAAATGGGGGAAAGGGGATTATGCGGTTATTGAGACGGATGAACATGACAAAAGTTTTTTAAAAACACCCGCTTTTTTATCTTTAATTACTAATGTAGATAATGACCATTTGTCAATTAACGGGCCTTATCAAACAAAATTCTCCCTTTTAAAAAAAGCTTTTAAAGATTTTGCCGAACGCAACTCTGCCCAATTCGTTGTCTTGAATAACGATGATGATTTTTTAAGAAAAGTCGGCGAAAAAAGCAAAAAAAATATTTTGAGTTTCGGGATTGATGAAAAAGCCGATTTAACGGCAAAGAATATTCATTATCAGGAAAAAAATACCGAAGCTGATTTATTTTTCAAAGAAAAATATCAAGGCAAATTGAATCTTCTAATTCCGGAAAAAGAAAACATTTATAATGCCCTCGGCGCGATTGCCGCTTCATACTTTATCGGTGCTTCTTTGAAAGATTGTTTAAAACATCTGAAGAATTTTTCCGGCGTCAAAAGAAGGTTCTCTATTATTTACAATAAAAAAATAGCAATCGTTGATGATTATGCCCATCACCCTACAGAAATTAAAAGTACTTTAAAAATGGCCCGGCGAGTTTTCCAAAAAAGAAGAGTTATTCTGGTTTTAGAGCCTCATCGTTATTCCCGCATTTCTTTTCTCTATAGATCTTATGCGCCGGCTGTAGAAAATTGCGATGCTTTATTTTTATTACCCATAGATCCCGCTAACGAAAAGCCAATTCTCGGAGTGAAAAGCGAAAAAATATATCAAGAAGTTTTAAAAACAAAATCTTTAAAGAAAAATCAATTATATCTTATTAACAATCAGGAAGAACTTTTTGAGAAGCTTCTTTTG
>JBAZEI010000003.1:0-35780 GCA_041654015.1 Minisyncoccota bacterium
ATCCTGAGTGATAAAACTAACTCCGAGATAATATTTTCTGGCTCTTTTTGCGAGCCCAAAAAGGAAAGAAGCGCTTTCCTCGTGCGCTAACAGCCACCAGCCTTCGTCAATAACCACTATTCTTTTTTTAATGTCTTTTTTAATCATTGTCCAGATATAATTTAAAACAACATACATCGCAATGGGCCTTAATTCATCTGACAATTCTCTGACTCCAAAAATTACAAGTCGGTTATTAATGTCTATATTTGATGGTTGATTAAGAAAACCGGCATAGGTTCCTTTTGTAAATTTATACAATTTTGCCGCCAAGTCTTCTCCCCCCTCGGTATTTTGGAGCACATTTTCCAAATCTTCCATTAACGGCGGAGTTTTTCTTTCAAGCATATTTTTTGGAAATATGTCCCGGCTGGCATACGTTTGAATTAGAGCGCGGTCTAAAAGCAATTCTTCCTGCGGGGTTAACCCCCCGAGCATTAATTTAATCAACCCGATAAGGTTTAAAATATGGTTTCGAAAAACTTCTTCATTTGTTTCTTCCTCTTCTTTTATCGGCGGAAGTTCAAAAGGATTAATATTATCTTCGGAAGCGACGGCGATATTAAAATAACTGCCGCCAATAGATTCTGCTAAATACTGATATTCATTTTCTGGGTCAATGATTAAAACATTAACGCCTAATAACAGAGATCGCAGGATTTCTAATTTAATCGCGTAACTTTTTCCTGCGCCGGCTTGGGCAAAAACTACCATATTGGCGTTGGGCAGACTAAAACGGTCAAAAATTACCAAGCTGTTATTGTGCAAATTCACTCCATAAAGAATGCCTTTATTATCTGAAAGATCTAAAGATGAAAATGGAAAAAGAGTGGCTGCTGGTTGAGAGTTCAAAGGAGTGGTTAGAAATAATCTATCAATGCCGAGAGGAAAAGAGGATTCCATTCCTTCAAATTCCCTAAAGATTGCCGGTTTGGCGTATATTAATTGCTGCTCCAATAAATTTCTGATTTTACTTTCTATTTTTTGGAGGCCATCTTTACTAGTCGCCCAAAAAGTGATATAGACACCGACATCAAACAATCTTTCGCTGCCTTGTTGGATTGTATCCCGCAGCTGTTCAATATTATTTAAAGCCGCTTCCAAGAGAGGGTTTCTTATTAATCCTCTCTCGGCTTCAATGTTAATTTGAGCTTGAATTTCTGCAGATTTTTTTCTGAGATCCCTTAAAACTTTATTAACATCAAGAGGGTGAAAAAATATGGCAATATCAAAAGATTCGTCCAGATTAATAACTGAGGAGAACCAATTAGAAGCTAAATAATCGGGATAAGTGAGAATAAAAAGAGTAGCGCAGTATTGCTCGCCTAATTTAAGAAAATTTGTATTAATTTCTAATCCAGCCGGAGCAATTAAGTTTTGGAGAGTGGAAAAAGCTTCGGCAGAAGCCGACTCTTTTGGGGGCTGATTGTGTTTTTTTGCTGGGAGAAAAGGTAAACGCATTGTAGTCGTATTTTATTGGTTAAATTCCGAAGGGATACTAATAGATTCTCTTTCAAAAGTCTCAGGATTATAAAGATTGAAGAATAGTTCTATCAATTCTTTAGTTGTTAACGGCCGGGCATCTAAACCCATGCGAGTAAAGTTATTAATAATATTATTTTGGCGAATCATTAGCTGTTGGTAATATTGATTAAAGTCTTCATTAGATAAAATTTGAGCGCCGGAAAAAGCTTGGCGTTTCAGATTGAGCAATCTTGTATAAGCTTCCGTTATTTGGCTTAGAGCATTTCGAGGTTTAATAATTATCGGGTCATAAGGGATAACAACATAAAATCTTTTTTTCATAATATTGCTCTCGGTAACCAGTCCCTTGATAAAAGCATAATAATCTTCCCCCTGCAGTTTTAACAAGCTGTTCGTTTCTTGATTAATTTTTTCTTGAAGAAAGTTTAAATAAGTTTCTATATTAACCCGGCGGGAATGAGCAACAACTTGCATCTGAAAATCCAAATTATTCAGCAAATTACGCCAATTTGTTAATATTGAAGATTGCTCTTGTTCTGATTTTAAATCTAAATTTATTCCGGAGACTGATAATACTGAACGTAAAGATCCGTTTTTTAAAATGATCACCCCCTTTTTAATTTGGTGGAGAGAAAGAAGTGATTGGCTGCTAAAAGCTTCTTTTGGTTTTTGAGGCATTTTATTTATCCAAAATTTCTGTTAGTTGTTGAATGGTTTTAAGGTCTAGTGTTTTTTTGGGAGGTGTTTTTGTTTCTGGCATTGGCTCTGGTGAAGGCCTTTTAGGAGACGGAGCAGCAGTTTGTTCTTTTTGCCAGAGATAATATTTAGGAAGCCAAAGATGCCGGATGGCAGACATAAAAAAGTTAGACACCGGCATATTGTATATTTTTCCAAAAGCAAGAAATAATCCTAATGGAGCCAAGATAGCAAATAAAATCAGCCAAAGCCATAATTGTAAAAGGTTAAATAAAATAATCAGCACTGCCGCGAAAGATAATAAAATCCATAACTGGTTAAAAGTAATTAACCCCATTAATTTTGTTTCTTCTTCTATAAATTTGGGCACTTGATAAGCCATAATTATTAAGCTTTGCCAAAAGGGCTTTCCTCTTTGTATTTTTTATACTTTATGGGCTCAGGTGTGATCTCCTCTTGCTTTTTTTCTTGTTCCATTTCCTTTAATTTAACATCAAGCACATATGGTTTTTTGGCTGTTGATTTTTGAGGAATTTTCCCTTCTTTGAATTTTGTTTCCCGGCTAGAGATAATTGTGGAAGCTTCTATCGGAGGGATGGGTTTTATTTTTGGCGCTTCTTCCTCTCGCGCTTCAGGCTTTTCTCCACTTTGTTTTGATTTAAGCACACTTTTCATTTCTTCCACAATCTTTGGCTGGGGGTTCTTCTTAGCCATTGCTTCTAAAAGCTTGTTGCGAATTTCTTCTTGTTGAGTAGGAGTGGTTTTTGGGGCAATAACTTTTTTTAATTCATTAATTTTGCTGATAGGTTTTTCCACTTTTATCTCGGTAGGTTCAGGAAAAGAATATTGAGAAATGGTTTGCTGAGGGGGTTCTGAGGATTCTGGCTTGGGAGAAATTTGTTCGGCCTGTGTTTCAACTAGTTGCTTTTTTTCTTCTTGCGCTTTTATTTCTGTTTCTATAATTTTCTTTGTTTCTGTAATTTGTTGCTGTTCCTTTATAGTTTCTTGCGCTGGCGATATTTCTTCTGAGGATAGTGGCTGAGTTTTACTCTCTGGCATTAGTTCCTGCTCTTTTGGCTTTAATTCGTCTTTAAATTGATTAAAAATTTGCTTTTGGACGAGACCAATAATGATTCTTGATTGAGCAGGCGATATTTTAAGATAAGACTCCACATTTTGAGTAAAATCTATTGGTGATATTTCGCCTAAAAGGACATTGCCAACCATTTCTGTTAATCGCGTGGTTTGTTCAATATTTAAATTGGTTAAGGTAACTATATTTTTTGTGATTTCTGTCAATTCATCTGAAATAAGGAAATCCTGAATTTTTTTAGGCGCTTCAGCGTATCTTTTTTCGAAATTATTTTCATTCATGTTTTATGTTTGGGGCGGTTGCCATATTCCACCTTCTTTAACCCAACCAGGATAGGGAGGCGTTTCCTCGGGGCCTTTATCTTTCTTTTCTTCTTTCGGTATTCCAATCCCGCTCGCTTCTCTTAATGTCTGAGAGGTAGGGATTGCTTCCTCGTAGAATTTTTTCTTTGCTTCAATGTCTTTTTCAATAGCCTTGACAATTTTTCCTTCTTTTCCTCCCCATCTTTCCTCTACCATATCTTTTGGAGAAATACCCTTCCACCATCCTGCTAATTGAGCTGGAGACAAAGTTTTTACTGTTTCCTGGATAATTTTTTCAAAAGTTTCTTCTCCGATTGCCTCCTGTTCGTTTTTTGTTTTTCCTTCCTTGGCGGCAGCGGCTTTTCTATCCCTTACAGTGTCCTTTATAAAGCCGCTAACTTGAGTTTTATCCCTTAGTTTATCAGGTTTGATCCTGCCTAAAGCTTCTACTTTGTTTTTTATGTCATCGCCAGTGTCAACCAGTTCTCCGTCTTTTATTTTGAAATAATGGGGGGTAGCTTCGGCAATGGCTTTTTTCTCAAATCGAATGTCGTCTTTATTGCGTTTAATAAATTCTATTGAGTTTTCACCCAGTTCGCCCATACCAGCTAATTTATTAACCAAAGCGACTCTTTTTTCATAAGCTTCCTTTTCTAATTTCGAGGGGAGTTTGGCTTGTTCCAATTGTTTTAATGCCCCTAAGCTTACTTGTTCCAACTCTTTTTCATACTCCTTTACTCTTGTTGCTTTTGCTTTTTCTCCGGCAACCAGCATTTCCTGGCCAACTCCCCTAAGCAACGGGACACTAGTTAAAGCCTTGCCTGCTTTGGCATAAGTTGGGGATTCTACAATGCCTCCTTTTACCTTTTTCCCTAATAAAGCTCCGGCGCCGAGGACAAGTTTACTGCCTTGCTTTTGGACTGTTTTAGAGACAACGCCGCCGCTTTGAATCGAAAAAATTAAACCTCCAATTAAGAATACAGAGAATAAGAAAATATGTATAAATGTGGTTATGGGGCCTATCTTTTCTCCAGCGCTGCTAAAATCAATCTTGTTTATCGTATTTAGAATGGTGATTCCCATAAAGAGCGTAATTGAAAAAATAACAGGGAAAGTGCACCATTTGATAAATTGATCCCACCAAGTTTTCCAAAGGCCTGCTGTTGCTGGTAAAACCCAGGCGGCAAAAGCAGCCGGGGCTACACATAAAAGCATCAGAATAAGGCCAGCCCGAAAAATCATTGTGACAAAAATAGCAAACAGAGTGATAATAGAAAATATTCCTAAGATGATAAGAACTATCATACAGAGCAAAAAGTTTCCCCAACTGTAAGCCCATCCCTCTATACTATCTTGGTCGGCTTTGTCAACAAGCGTAAAGGCGTATTTTTCCCCACTAGTGATTCTTTCTGTCTGATAAAGCGTTGTCAACGACTTAGCAAAACTATCATTATCCATTTTTGCTAAATTTAAGAAAGTGTAGGTGGCAAAATGAGAAATATCTAATATTATTCCGGGTATAATCAAACTAAAATTCACTAACAAAGCCACCACGACAAGCTTCCAAAGCGTGTCCTGCCAGCGGTATTTTTTAATGCCTAAGATAGTGGCAATGGCGATAAAGACTAAAATTAAAACCAAAGCAAGATTAATGTAATCTCTAAAAATCCCCCAGATTTCTTTTACAGAACTATTATTTACAAATCCGCCATAAGTTGCTGGTTCAAGGGCCCAAGTAATCCAGCCAATAAGACTATTTATGATGCCGGCGATCATTTTTCCTGTTCCTTCCACAACACCTTTTTGGAAAAGGCATAATTGGTATTCAACCCATCCTGACTCCCATACTTTTTTAGATTCACCTTCTAATCCACTACATATTATTTTAGGTGATTTTTCTGATAATTTTGTTTTATTTTCTGTAAATTCTTTAGTTATAAAACCAAGTGTTGTAGTTGTTCCTTCGCTTACATTTTCATGCCCCATATAGATAAAAAGTTCAACAAGACTACATGTATCATGACATACAGAGTTTTTGCCTCCTTGTACTGTTTGATTATCCCAATCATAAATAGATTCTATTATATAGTTTTCATACTTATCCTTCCCTGTTATTTCACAGCATTGATTACACCACTCTTCTTTTATTTTAACCTCGTCATCACCTTGTTTAAATTCAGGGGGTTTGCTACAATAATCAGCATTTTCATCAAGTGGGATTTTTGCTGCTTGGACTTCCTTTGTTGTATTTAATAAAAGATTGGGACTTATTAGTAAAGACAAAATAACAATGCTAAAAACCCCGATTTTTAATATATTTTTTGTTTTCATAGTATTTTTTAAAATTATAATATATTGTTTATAATTAAGAGCATTGGATTATTCAACGATCTAAATTATATAAATTATACACTATTATTGTTTAATAATAAAGATAAAGAAATCCATTTGTCTATTGATAAATCTTGGGCTCTGGCGTCTAAAGGAATATTTAATTGCCTTAAAGCTTCTTTGACGCTTTCTTTGTTTATTTTAAGATTAAGAGATAAGTTGTTTAAAAGCAATTTTCTCGGCTGTTTAAAGCCGGCTTTGATTGTTTCAAAATATGCCTGTTTTATTGCTTTGTTTTTTCTGTTTAGAGGATAAGGGGTCAATTTAATAATGGCAGAATCTATTTTGGGAATTGGGGAGAAAGCGGTTTTGGAAACATAAGAGATAATTTCTGGCTTGGCGTAAAATTGGACAGAGGCGGCTAAAAGATTCATTTTTGCTTGTCTCTTATAATTTTGGCGGCAGGAGAGTGGATTACTTACTATTCTTTGGGCAACTTCTTTTTGAACCATTAAAATTATATTTTGCGGCTGGTTTTCTAATTCTAATAAAAGTTTAATCAAGTGAGAAGTTAAATAATAAGGGATGTTGCCGACAACTTTAAAATTAGAATCTAGAATTTGGAATTCAGAATTTAGAAAATCGCGGATATCCGCTTGGATGATTTTTAAATTTGGTTTATTTCCAAATTTATTCTGCAGAAATTTGGCAAGTTTTGGATCTTTTTCCACAGCAATAACATTAGCCCCGGTTTTTAGAAGAGACTGGGTTAAAATTCCTTTTCCGGGGCCGATTTCTAATACCAAATCTTTTTTGCTTATCTTGCTTTCTCGGATAATTTGCTTAATTGCACTTTGGTCCTTGAGGAAAACCTGGCCTAATTTTTTTTGTTTATTAAACTGCATAAATACTTTGACAAAGTTAATAATAATAGTAAAATATAATTGTCTGGCAGAAATTAAAAATTTAATATATTATAAATAAAATGAACAAAAAATATAAAAATTTAATTTTTATTTTAGCGATAATCCTTATAATCGTTTTGGTTTTAATTATTGTCCTCTCGAAGCAAAAGGAGGAGGCAATTTTAACTTACGGCGGTTGGGAAACAAACATTTATACTGGATTTTATCGGCCGCAACAGGGAGGTTGGGCTGAATTAATTATTAAGGATGAGGAAGGAAAGGAAAGTTTACAGAGGTCTATTTATTTGGGCGAGACAACTATTGAGGGGGTTCTTTCATATGGAGTAGAGGTTGACGCCAATCTTTGGGATAATAAAGGGGTTATTCTTCAAATATGGTATGATGAAAGCTCTGACGAGATTGTAAAGATGGTTAGCAAAATGAAGCAGGGCAAAGAGGTTACTTGTGTAAGCGCGAATCTTATGGAATTGATATTTCCCGCGTTCAAAGATTATTTGCCTTCAGTTTTTACACCGCCTAAATACAGTTCAGTGAACGATTATAATTATGGAACTTATACAACTGAAAGCGGGAAGAC
This sequence comes from Minisyncoccota bacterium, assembly GCA_041654015.1. Classification (GTDB taxonomy): domain Bacteria; phylum Patescibacteriota; class Minisyncoccia; order UBA6257; family UBA6257; genus JAQTTC01. The sequence goes on from JBAZEI010000003.1 coordinate 7,450, forward strand.
AGTTCAAGTGGCAAAATTTATTGACGAATATCAAACAGAAATTTGGGTAAGCAGTGAAGTGCCTTTTGGAATAGTCAAAGGTGTTTACTTGCCTACTAAGACAACTGTGGTCAGATTGCGTGATTTTGGTTTGTCTGGAGCAAAACCTGTTATTTCCAAAACGGAAATGATGAACTGCATTGCAGGCGCATTATAAATGTAGCAATGTAGCAATGTAATTAAGGGGTTGACCCCCACCTTTTAGAAAAAGACGGGGGTTGACCCCCACACCAAACGAGAACTGACTTCGTCAAAATTTAACGCCTTTGGCGTTTTGTTCTCATTATGGTGTGGGGGTTGACTTTTTAAAATGCTTTGTTAAAATATTGACAAGGCCTTTTAAAGGGCCTTTTAAATAGCATTGTTATTTCAAAATTAACATTTTTACTTGGAAAAAACAATTTAATAGAGGCATAAGTATTATTAAAAATCGGCTATTCTTGTTGAGCAAATTGGCCAAAAAACAACAATTGATTTCCTTGCCTTTGCTTCAGATAGTTATTGGTCTGTTTATATTTTCCCTTTTTTTGGGAAATTCTTATCTTTCTCCTCAAATAATGGTTGTCCAGCAACAAGGAGAAAGCTTTTTAATAAAAGAAGGCGGCAATACTGCATCTATCCAAGATAGTTTGCTGGCTAAGACTGCCTATGCCTATACAGAGAATATAAGCGTGGATGGAAATCAGATTATAGAAAACGGTGTTAGCGCTGAGGCGCGAGAAGACCCTTTGGCTTATTTAACCGTTGTAGATAACAGCAATTTTTTGGCAATTAGTTCACCAAGCGAGTTTTTATTGCCAGCGGCTCAAAGAAACGCCATAATTAATTATACGGTGAAAGAAGGTGATAGCCCCGGTAAAATTGCCGCTAATTTTGACATCAGCTTAAATACAGTTTTATGGGCTAATAACTTGAGCTCTAAATCTATAATTCAACCTGGCGACGAGCTTACTATTTTGCCAGTTTCAGGAGTTAATCATAAAGTAAAGAAAGGAGAGACTTTATCCGCGATCGCTTCAAAATACAAAGCGTCAATTGACGAAATAATAGCTTTTAATAATTTAAAGGATAAAAGTTCTATCCAAATAGGACAAGAAATTATTATTCCCGGCGGTGTTTTAGGGTCTGTGGATTCTTCAACGAGCCAAAGGGTTTCATCATCTGGTTTAAAAGCAATGGCAGAAGATACAAGTTTCTGGCCTAATTATGAAGATTTTTTTGCTTTTCCTGTTTCCGGCGGATGGAATAAAGGAATCCTTCATTATTATAACGCGGTGGATATCATTAACTCCTGCGGCAGTCCTATTTATGCCGCTGCTGACGGATTGGTAACTGAAGCTAAAGGGTCAGGCGCCTATAATTTAGGATATGGCAATATGGTAAAAATTCAGCATTATAATGCGACAATGACGGTTTATGGCCATTTAAATGAAGTTTTAGTTAAATCCGGAGATAAAGTTTATCAGGGGGATTTAATCGGACGGATGGGAGATACAGGAAACTCTAATGGCTGTCACCTACATTTTGAAGTGCGGGGAGCGCAGAATCCTTTTGCAAAATAATTAATAATATTGATCCCAGGAAAAATCAATTTTATACTGCAAAGCTTCAGCCACTTCATTGAACCCGATAATTTCTTTATTATCTAAATCAGCTATTGTTCGGCTGATTTTTAAAATTCGATGGTAGGCTCTGGGCGATAAAGAATATTTGCCGACAGCTTGTTTCAGTAAATCTTTTGCCTCTTTATCTGTTGAACAAAATTGTTCTATATCGCCTATTTCCATTTCGCCATTACTGAAAATCGGAATAGAAGCTTTTCCTTTAGAGTTTCGTTCGCTGAATCTTTGCCTTTGTATTTTTTGGGCAAAAGCCACTTTGTCTCGGATTGAGTCGGATTTTTCAAGAGATTGTTGGTTATTTAATTCCTGAAATGATAAACGAGGCACTTCTATGATAATATCGATTCTATCTAAGAGAGGTCCAGAAATTTTTTTACGATAACGAATAATTTCACCGGGGCTACAAGGGCATTCTTTTTTAGGGTCTCCAAAATAACCGCAAGGGCAAGGATTCATAGCGCCGATAAAAATAAATTTTGCAGGATAAATTACTTTTCCGTGAACTCGGGAAACAGAAATTACCCCTTCTTCTAATGGTTGGCGCAGGGCTTCTAAAACATCTCTTTTAAACTCGGGCAATTCGTCAAGAAAAAGAACTCCTCGGTGAGCCAAAGTAATTTCTCCGGGTGTCGGCCAAGTGCCGCCTCCAATCAAAGCGGCGGTAGAGGCAGTGTGATGTGGCGCTTGAAAAGGATGCTGGAAAATTAATGGTTGGGAAGTGGGTAATAAGCCGCAAATACTATGAATCTTGGTTACCTCAAGGCATTCCTCCTCGCTCATTTTTGGAAGAATTGATATTATTGCTTTGGCTAAAATTGTTTTTCCTGAGCCTGGCGGTCCTATCATTAAAACATTGTGGCAACCGCTGGCAGCAATTGTTAAAGCCCTTTTTGCTTTTTGTTGCCCCTTGATTTTAGAAAAATCAAGATAATTAGAAATAGGAGTGCTTAAAAGATGGTTAGATTTTTGATATGGCGGAATATTGATTTTATTTTCTAAAAAAAGAATTAATTCTTTTAAATTTTTAACTCCGATAATTTTCAGATTTTTTGCGGCTACTGCCGCTTCAGCGGCATTTTCTATCGGTACAAAAAGATATTCATAACCCTTTTGTTCGGCCCACATAGCGATAGCTAAAATTCCTCGCACAGGTTTTACTAATCCTTCTAAAGTGAGTTCTCCAATAAAAATTTTTTTCTCCGGATTAAAAGCAAACATTTGTTTTGAAGCTAAAAGATATCCTAAAGCGATAGATAGATCGTAATGAGAGCCATATTTTTTTATGTCAGTGGGCGCTAAATTAATCGTAATTTTACGGTTAGCCCTTAAGGGCGATTTGGCGCCGGTATTTTTAATAGCCGCCGAAACTCTTTGTTTTGCTTCTTTAATAGATGGATCAGGCAAGCCAACAATGTTGAATGAATGAAGTCCATTAGAGACATCGGTTTCTATTTCTATCAGGATTACTTCTAAGCCAAAAATGGCGGCAGAATATATTTTTGATAGCATATTTTTATCTTTTTTAATGAGAAACAAAAAAGCGATGGTAAAAAATTTCCACCGCTTTTTAAATATTTGAAAGTTTTTTGCGTTTAAGTTTTATTAGCGCACAAAAGACAAGTTTTAGCCGCTGGATTAGCTTTAAGGCGGCCTAATTCAATGGCTTTGTTGCAAATTTCGCAATAACCATAACTATTATTTTGTATCTTTTTTAAAGATTCATTGACTTCTTTAAGGCGCAATTCTAAGGCATATTCAATCGCTAAGAGGTTTTCATAAGTTTCTACTTCTTTTGCGCTTTCGTCAGGGGCAGAAGAGCGTCCTCCCATGTTTGGAAACCGGGTATCATAATCATCAGGTAGTTTCTTATCCTTATCCGCAAATTTTAATAAGTCCTCTTTTAAGAGGGCTTTTTCCTGTTCCAATCTCTTTTTTAGTTCGGTAACTATCTTTTTGTCCATAAGTTTATCATAAACATTCTATCATAAAGCCATGATTTTGAAAAGTCAACCCCGTTAGAGATTCAACCAAACTTCTCAATAATATAAAGGTTATAAGGCGAAGCCGCCTCTCGGCTATGGTCATTAAAATGGATAAACTAACTTAAATCTCTAACGGGGTCAATTGACGATAACAAAAAAAATTGCTACGATTAAGATGCGCTTTGGGGTTTAATTGCGGAAGGTTTAATTTATGAGGAAAGATAAAGACTTAGCGATAGAACTAAGAAAAAAGGGGAAAAGTTATAATCAAATAAGTAAAGAAATAGAAATATCAAAAGGAACTTTATCTTATTGGTTTTCTAATACTAAATGGTCAAAAGCTATTTTATAAACCTCAATTTATAAAAGGTAAACACCCAACAAAGAGATTAATTAATGGAATTTGTATGATAGTATGTAGTAGCAGGCAGATGAAGGAAAAAATATTAATTTGGATTGATTTATTAAGTAAAACCCTTATAAAATTTTAACACCGCGGGGTTAGTATAGTGGTAATATACGACATTGCCAATGTCGAGACGCGAGTTCGATTCTCGTACCCCGCTCTAATTAGATATTAATAAAAAAACCTTGCTAATTAGCAGGTTGTTTTTTAATTTCTTCTATTATTTTTTTTGTTTCCCTTACCATAATATCTTCTAAATCTCCAACATATTCTTTCAGAAAATTTTTCTTTTTCTTGTCATCATTAGTATTAAAAATAACAGCCATCATTGATTTTTGGGTATCATCCAACCTTTGGTAAGCTTCCATTAACGAACGTTCTAAAATAGTATCGTATAGTTTTTCAACAGTTTCTCTGACCTCTAAAGGAAAATTATTTAAAAAATTTTCTTGCATTTAAATATTTTTATTTATTTTTTTGAATCCGTTTTTATAGAACAGACAATTAATAAATTGCCGACCTTTTAACTTTTAATTAGATGTATTAGATTAATTGTTATTTTTTCTTACTGCCAGAGCTGCCAGAAGATTTCTCAACAAGAAGGTCAACCCCCTTTAATTCTGCGAGCATAAATAGAACCAAAAATAATAAAATCGCGGACCCACCGACCCCGAGGATTGTTTTTAATTTGGATTCCTCTTTGCTTTCTTTGCCTTTTGCTTCTTTTTTATTTTCCGGTTTGCTGGCTTCTTCCTTAATATAATTTTTTGCTTTCTCAATAGCACTCTTAACCTCAGGTTTGTTTTTGCTTACGCTCTCTATTTTTTTTATCAAATCTTCGTATTTTTCGGGATTGTTTTTTATTTCTTCAGAAAATGTTTTTATTAAGCCAGAGGTATCTTCTATTCCAAGAGCCGCCGCTAATTTTTCTGAGGCTTCTTCTAATAATTGTTCTGTGCTAGGTTTTGTTTCCCCTTCTTGGTCTCGAACTAATTTTTCTAATTGTTGCTTTTGGTTTTCAATAGATTTTTGTTCTATGCTTTTTATTTGTTTTATTATTTCCGTTTGAGTATCTAAATTTGTAATATTAGCGATTAGAGGTTGAATTTCTGAATAAGGAATATTTTGGCAGGCTAAAATTTCTGCCACTTTTTTGCGAGTTGCATTTTTGTTTCCATATATATTATCTTCTTGTTTTGCAATAATATCTTGGATTAAGTTTAGTTTCCCCTCACTTTTAAGGCCAATTTGTGAATAATTTGAAGCTATATCTACAGCTATATTTTCAATGGCCCTTGTTTTCTTCCGTAATATATTATAAAAAGTTCCTTTTATTTCTGGGCTAATTCTATCAATTTCTGAAAGGATGTTTTGAATACATTGGTAATTATCTTTATGCCCAAAATTTTCCCAGCCTTCAATTAATTCAAAAAGAGAGTTTGCTTTTTCCCGTTTTTGCCATTTTGTACCCTCAGGCATGCTTTTAATCTTTTCGAACTCTTGATAATTATTTTTTATAATAAGTTTTTCTTGCTTTCTGATTTCTTTTTCTGCTTCGCTCATTTTCTTTATCCCTTTTTTCTTTTCTGCTCTTTTCCCCCCTTTTATTTTTTCTTTTTCTGCTTTTTCTTCCGCCTCTTTTGCTTTTTTTTTGCTTTCAGTTTCTGGTTCTGGTTCTGGTTTTGATCCTGATTCTGGTTCTATCTTTGACCCTGGTTCTATCTTTGACCCTGGTTCTATCTTTGACCCTGGTTCTATCTTTGACCCTGGTTCTATCTTTGACCCTGGTTCTATCTTTGACCCTGGCTCTGGCCCTGGCTCTGGCCCTGGCTTTGGCCCTGGCTCTGGTTCGGCCTCGGATTCTAATTCTTCTTTACTTTCATCTTTTTCTATTCTTTCTTTTGCCAAATTTGATAATTCCTGACGACTTTTTTTATCATCAGGGCTGATATATTCCCGATTTATTAGTTCTTCATACTCTTTATCTGATTGTCGTCTTCTCTTATTTATATCTTTTACCTCAGCTGACAATTTTTGATGCTCTTGTTCAATTTGAACTTTTCTTTCCTTGTCATCAGGAGTTAGATACTCTTTCTTTTCCAATTCCTCGTACTGCTTTTCCAGCTCTTCTCTTCTTTTGTCAATATTTGGTATTTGTTCAATCCCCATATTAATGTTTATTATTTTTTAGTTTTGATAATTTCATCTATGATGCCGTATTTTTTTGCTTCCTCAGGCGTTAGCCAAAAATCTCTATCGGTTTCTTTAGCTATTTTAGTAATTGGTTGGCCAGTATGTTTAGCCAAGAGCTGGTTTAATTGTTTTTTAACCCGGAGAATCTGCTTAGCGGCAATTTCTATCTCTGTGGCTTGGCCGCCTGCTTCTCCCATAACTTGATGAAGAAGAATTTCCGCGTTGGGCAAAGCAAATCGTTTGCCTTTTGTTCCCGCGGCTAAAAGAACCGCGGCCCCAGAAGCAGCCATTCCCAAACAAAGCGAAGAGACGTCGCATTTGACATATTGCATTGTGTCATAAATGGCTAAAGTTGAAGTAACCGAACCGCCGGGCGAATTAATGTATAAAAGGATATCCTTTTTGCTGTCCTGATGCTCTAAAAATAAAAATTGGGCAATAATAGTATTTGCCAAAGCATCATCAATAGGCCCTCCTAAAAAAATAATTCTTTCTTTTAAAAGGCGGGAATAAATGTCATAAACCCTCTCGCCGATATTGGTTTTTTCAATCACGGTCGGGATAAGAACCATATTGTTTGAATCTTGGTTTCTCATGTCTCAGATTTTAATTATCTGTATTTTTATTATATCAAGTTTTTAAATAATTGTAAAATGGTAAGGCTGGTAAAATTAAAATAAAATTGGTATATTAAAATTCAATATGGAAGAAAAAAAAGAGAGCCAAGAATTATCCATTGTTATTCCTGCTTTTCAAAAAGGCGGGTTGATTCAAAATACCATTAAATTTTTGAAAGATTATTTTCCTCAGGCAGAAATTATTGTTGTTAACGATGGTAGTTTTGATAATACTAAAGAAATCCGAGATATTTTTAAGAGCCAGATTGTTTATTTAGAAAATGAAATTAATCGGGGCAAAGGATATAGCCTGCGCAAAGGATTTGCCCGCGCCCAAGGCGAATATATTATTTTTACTGATGCAGACTTGCCTTTTAGTGTTAAAGACATAGAAAAAATTTATCAAAACTTAAAACAAGGCAGTTTGATTACTGTCGCTCGCCGGGAAAAATTTTATAACGACAAATTTTATAAAAAATTACTGAGGCCGTTTCTTTATTTAATGCTCAGGATGTTTTTTGGCTTTAATTACTCTGATACCCAATGCGGTCTCAAGGGTTTTGCCAAAGACCCCGGTAAAAAAATTTTAACGGCCACAATAATTGACGGCTTTGCTATTGATATAGAAATTCTTTATTTAGCGAAAAAATTGGGTTATCCTGTGGATGAAATTCTAGTTCAGCAAGAATTTTTTTCTCCCTCGCTGTCCGGCTTTAATTTAAAGCATATTTTTAAAATGGTATGGGACATTTTTGTTATAAGATTTCATCATTATGAATTATGAAATATCTTAAATGGCAGAAAATATTTGTTATTTTGATATTTATTTTTATTTATGGCTTTTTAATCTCTCAAATTCCCTGGGATTTGATTTTTTTGGATACAATGGTTGGCGGCGGAGATACGGGATCTCATAATTATATCGCCTATTATTCCCAAGAAATTTTTCCAAAAATGAAATGGTGGTCGCCTGACTGGTATGCTGGCTTCCCGTTTTTGTATTTTTACCCTCCGCTTCTTTATTATCTGACAACTCTTTTTAGTTTTGTTATCCCTTTGAATGTTGCTTTTAAATTAATTACTCTGGTTGGAACTTTTTTGCTCCCAATAGCAATTTTTTTATGTTTGTTATTTCTCGGTTTTAAGTTTCCCATTCCTTCGCTAGGCGCTCTTTTCAGCCTGGTTTATTTATTTTTAGAAAAATTTTCCATCTATGGAGGCAATATTCCCAGCACTTTATCCGGTGAGTTTTCCTATTCTTGCGCCTTCGCTCTTTTTTTTATTTTCATTGGATTGCTTGTAAAAGGCATCCAAGAAAATAAACATTTGCTTATTAATATATTGATTTTATCTTTAATGGTATTAATCCATCCATTTTGCGTAATTGTCTCGGTTTTATTTAGTTGTTTTATTTTTATAGAGGGAGTGGTAAAAAGAGAAACTAAAAGGATTTTCTTATATTTAGCCAAGGTTTTTGGATTAGCTTTTGGTCTGACCGCTTTTTGGTCTCTGCCTTTTTTGGCCCTCCTCCCTTATACGTCAAAAATGAGCTGGACAAGAGTTCTTAATTTTGAAGAAATTTTTCCTTCTTCTTTAATTATTTTTCAGGCATTTGCTCTTGTTGGGATAATTTACGCTCTGTTTAAAAAAGATAAAAGAGTTCTTCCTCTCGTTTATATTGTCTGCGCTTCTTTAATGCCATTTTTATTTTTGAATCACTCTAGTGTTTGGAATGCCAGATTCTTGCCATTTATTATCATTGGTTATCTCTTGATTGCGGCTTATGGCTTAGGCTCGCTATTAAACTCAATGTCCATGGTTTTTAAAAGATCATGGCGGGTTTGGTTTATGATATTGTCTCTTGCCTCTATCACTATTGCGTCAATTTGTTTTTATTTACCAAGAAATATTTCCTATATTCCATTTTGGATGAAATGGAATTATGAAGGATTGGAAAGTAAAGATGCGTGGCCTGAGTTAAAAGCGCTGGCTGATTATTTAAAAGAATTGCCTTATGGCAGGGTGATGTGGGAATATCGTGCTGAATATGATAAATTTGGCACTCCCCGAGTTTTGGAAAATTTGCCAATTTGGACGGGGAAGCCGACTTTTGAAGGGTTATTAATAGAATCTTCTCTTTCCGGCTATTTTCATTTTATTAATCAGGCGGAGACAACAGAAACACCAACAACTGCCATTGCTGGTTTAAAATATCCGCCCTTTGATTTTGAAAAAGGAGTCAAGCATTTAGAGTATTTTGGAGCCCAATATTTTTTGGCCTCCACAGCCAATATTAAAAAATTAGCCGATGAACATCTGGTCAAATTAGATGATGTTGGCGAGTTTAGCGTCTATGAAGTGCCTCATTCAAGTTTGGTGGAGGTTTTGGAAGATTTTACTTTGGAATTAAAAACCGATCAGTGGTTAGAAAAATCCATTGATTGGTATGAGCAAACAGATTTATCAAAACCAACGATTTTTTATCAAAATAAAAAAGAGCTTGAAGATATTGAAAATAATTTAAAAATTTCTGAAAAAGATTTAGCTAAAGAAGAGGCAATAATTGAAATAAAAGAAATTAAAAATGATTATTTATCTTTTTCTACCAATCAACTGTATAGGCCTCATTTGATAAAATACACTTATTTTCCCGGTTGGCGAGTAAAAGGAGCAGATGGGCCTTATTTGATTAGCCCTTCTTTTATGATGGTGATTCCTTTTCAAAACGAAGTAACTTTAGAATATTCGTATAATTATTGGGATAAAATAGGTTTTGGAATGTCTATTTTAAGTTTGATGGCTTTAGTTTTACTCGCCCGAGGCATTTTGCCCCTCTAATAGCTGGAAGATTTTTTCGTTGCGGATAATTCCTGAAGCAAATTCTTTTAAGTCATCAGGATTAATTTTTTGTTTTAGTTCGTCTTCAGGAATTTGCTTTAATATTTTATTGATTTTGTTTTGGATTTCTTGTTCTGAAATTTTAATTTTTTCCGAAAGAGCGATCTCTCTTAAAATTAAGGACGAGACAACTCTTTTTTGGGCTAATTCCTGAAATTCTTTTTTTAAATTTTCCTCGTCTTTTTTGATTTGTTCAAGATATTTTTCATAGGGCAGCTGGATTCTTTCTAACTGGTTTTTTAACTCTTCAATCATTATGTCTATTTCGTTTTGGATGAGTATTTCCGGAATTTCAATATTTGTTTTTTCAGCTATTTTTTCTAATACTTCTAATCGCCACCTTTCACTCTCTCTTTGTTGTTTTTCCAAAAGGAGGCCTTCTTTAATATTTTTTTTGAGTTCTTCTAAATTTTTAAATTTGCCGATATTTTGGGCAAATTCGTCATTTAAAACAGGCAACTCTTTAGTTTTAATTTCTTTGAGTCGGACAGCAATATCTAATTTCTTATTTTGAAGATCTTTTTGGAGCCAATCTGAAGGAACTGTTATCTTAAATTCTTTTTTTTCTCCCGATTTTAGGCCAATTAAGTTATCTTCAAAACCGGGGATAAAATTTCCTTTTCCCAATACAAAAGAATAATCTTTGTCTTCTCCGTTGTTAATTATTTTATCGCTTTCTTTTATTTGGTAATCAATGGTAATAACATCATCGATTTTCGCCGGCCGATTTATTGATTTTAAATTAGCTCGAGAATTTTGAAGCCAAACTAGAGCTTCTTCAATCTCTTGTTCTTTGACCTGTAATTCTTTGTCTTTTTTTGGCGTTTTTTGAGCAATTTCTTTATAGTCAGGCAATTCAAAAACCGGAATAACTGCTACTTCGGCTTTAAATTCTACTTCTTGATTAGGTACGATTTTAGTAATATTAATGCTCGGATATCCTATCGCCTGAATCTTTTTTTCTTGGATAATTTCTGGGTATATTTTCTCAATTGCTAAACTTGCCATTTTTTCATACACCCTAAAGGGGTCAAGATGGTTTTCGGCAATTAGAAGAGGGGCTGTTCCCGGACGATAACCGTTAATTTGTAAATTTTTATTCAGTTCTTTTAAGGCTCTTTCTTTAAAAGGCAAGAGGTCTTTTTGGCTAAGAGACACAATGATCTCTTGTTTTGATTTTGACAATGAGTTAATTTGAATTTTCATTTCCCTTTTCTTTTTTAATTTTTGTCTTTTTGTTTGTCGTTTTTTTGGGTTTTTCTATTAGTTTTTCTGGTGATGGTGAGTTTTTGATTTCAGCATTTTTTACTTCTTTTGTCAATGGTGTTGGAATTTCAATATTTTCTGTTTCTGATTTTTCTTCAATTTCAGCAATACCGCCTTCTATTTTCTCTTCAGGCGATAGAGCCGAACGAATATCAATCTTCCAGCCAGTAAGTCTTGCTGCCAATCGCGCATTTTGTCCGTTTTTGCCGATGGCTAAAGATAATTGCTCCGGAGGAACAAAAACCCGTACCTCTCTTCTTTCAGAAATAACTTCTGCTTCTGAAATTTTAGCCGGACCCAAGGCAGCAGCAACATATTTTGCCGGCTCTTCAGAATAAGGAATAATATCTATTTTTTCTCCGTTAAGCTCGTCAATGACCGTTATTACTCTCGTGCCTTTTTGGCCGACGCAAGCTCCTACTGGATCAATTCCTTCTTCTTTGGATTCTACAGCTATTTTTGTTCTACTGCCTGGTTCACGGGCAATAGATTTTATTTCCACAACACCTTCGGAAATTTCAGGCACTTCCATTTCAAATAATCCGGAAACAAATTTCGGATGAGAACGGGATAATAAAATTACTGGGCCCCTGCCCTTTTCTTCCAAACGAAGAACATAAAATTTTTTTCTTTCCCCTACTCGATAATATTCTCTGGGGATTCCTTCATTTGCGTAAAGAACACCGAAAGTTTTTCCTAAATCAACATAGATATTTTGTCTTTCAATTCTTTGAATAACACCGCTTACTATTTTTCCTTCTTTTTCTTTAAATTCTGAAATAATAGTTTCCTTTTCCAGCTCTTTTAGTTTTTGAAGGATTACTTGTTTTGCTGTTTGGGCGGCAATGCGGCTAAAATCACTCTTTACTTCCAAAGGAAAAATTAATTCTTCGCCAACTTCACAGTCTGGTTTTATTTTTTTGGCTTCCTCTAAAAGAATATGCCTTTCAGAATTAAATTTTATTTTTCGTGGTTCTTGCTCTTCTGCTTGTTTATCCATGTCGTCAGTTTCATCTCTTTTATTTTCTGTTTTGATATTTTCTAATTCTTCGTCAGAAACAATTGAAGATTCATCAACAACAATTTTGGTTTGCCAGAATTTTAGAGAACCGTCGTCCGGATTAATTTTGGCATGAACTATTTGGCTTTTTTTGCCGTATTCTTTTTTGTAGGCAGCGGCAAAAGCAATTTCTAAAGCCTCAAACACGCTTTCTTCTGTCAGTCCTTTTTCGTCAGCGATTTGGCGGATCAATGGTTTTAATGTTTTTAAATTCAACATTTTATTATTTTTTTAAAACTTTTATTATCTATTAAGAGAGATCGCCTCAAGCGATCTCTTCAACAGCTGATACTATTATACATTTTTCTAAAAAAAAGTCAATTTTAGCCAGCTAATTATTAATAAATAGAAATTTGTAATCTCTAAAGAAACATTCTAAAATAAAGAGATGAAACCAAAATCAATCGGTTATTTTGGTGAAGAAAAAGCAGCGCTTTATCTTCAAAATAATCATTATGAGATTATTCAAAGAAATTTTAGAAAAAAGTGGGGTGAAATTGATATTGTCGCCAAAGATAAAAAAACCAAAGAAATAGTTTTTATAGAAGTAAAAACAAGAAAAGCCAATAATTTTAATGGTTTAATGCCAGAAGAGGCGTTAACTAAAAAAAAGATTAGTCATTTAAAACGAATTTTTTTAAGTTATCTCAATCAGTATAATTTAGAAGAGAATGCTTGGCGTTTTGACTTTATTGCTGTGGAACTTGAAAAAAATACGCAAGACCAAGTAATCAAGCATTATAAAGATATATTTTTGGAATTTTAAGATTTTTATCAAAATTTAATCAAATTGTTTCACGCACAACATTGTGTGTAACAAAGTGTGAAACATTGTGTGAAACAAAGTGTGAAACATTTTTGAATTGTTTCACGCGCAACATTGTGTGAAACAAAGTGTGAAACAATATTAACAGAGCGGTTTTTAAAGTTTGGCTCAAAGATTTGGCTTATTTTAGCGCAAACCTGGTTAGAAAACCAGGTTTTGGCTTTATAGAGCCAAAAATAACTTTAATAGAGGGAAAATGAATCAAATTGTTTCACGCGCAACATTGTGTGAAACAAAGTGTGAAACATTGTGTGTAACAAAGTGTGAAACAATTTAGTTTAGCGAATAGTGTTTATTGGGCAATATTAAAAACTTTCTTTGATTAAAATCCAGAGGATTTTACAGAATGATTCTCTTCCAGTGTTTCCACCGGCTGTAATTTTTGATGAATTCTTTTCTATTAAAACGAGGCGCAAGGCGCCGAGCGAGGCGAATTCCGTTATAAATGAATTTTGGTGGACCCGAGGGGAATCGAACCCCTGCTTCGGCAACTTGCCCGCCTAAATTGTTATTTGTGTGGACTTAGCGAGAATCGAACTCGCATTTCCGCAATGCGAATGCGGTGTACTACCATTGTACTATAAGCCCAGCAATTTAGGCGGGTGAACGAATGCCGTGTAATGCCACTATACTACGGGCCCAAAGGAATTAGAAATTCTTTTATTATTTATTTGTTTTAAATAGAATAGCAAGAATGATTTTAATTGACAAGCGATAATTCTGGGTGTATATTCGCAATAGCTTAAAAATAAAAATTAACTATGGGATGCAAAATGGAATTCAAAGTTGATAAATCAATTTGTATTGGTTGCGGCGCTTGTATCGGGATTTGCCCTAATGGGGCAATTAAAATAGAGAAGGATGGAAAATCCTCTATTGATCAAAAAAAGTGTAAACACTGCGGTGAGTGTCAAAAGGTGTGCCCGATGAAGGCTATCAAAGTAATTAAAAAGCTTAATTAAATTAAGCTTTTTAAAATTATGATATTTAGGTGGTCGGGGCATCCAGACTTGAACTGGAACTAAATCCTCCCAAAGGACTCGTGCTGCCATTACACTATGCCCCGCATTTGTGTCTCCCTGGGAGGAGTCGAACCTCCATCAACGGCTTAGAAGGCCGCCACTCTATCCATTGAGCTACAGGGAGTATTTTAATCTTATCATATCTTTGATTGAAATAAAAGATTTTTTTGTTTATAATGAAGTAAAAATGGGGCTTATGCTTTAAAGATGAATATGTTGAAAGGAAAATTTGTAGTTTGCGCCTATTGTGGTAGAAAGATATATCGATCACTTACTGAATTACGCAGAAAATCTAAAACGGGAGTTTATTTTTGTAATCTATCTTGTCATTGCGCTTGGAGAAATAAGCAAAGAAAAAGTAAGAAGAGATTCAAATTACTAAAAAATTTATGGGGATCGTGGTGTAATAGTAGCACTAGGACCTGTGGAGTCCTCGGTACGGATGCAAATTCCGTCGATCCCCCATTTTTCTTTCTAAAATTTTTAAAGTCCAAGAAGAAAACTAACGCTTTATTTCTTAAGCGGCCATCAAAGAAAATTCTTTATAATCTTTATTGGAAAAAGAATTATACTCAAACTGAAATAGCTGAAATTTTTAATGCCACTCACACTAGCGTGAAGAGATGGTTTAACTATTATAGAATTCCAGTGAAGCGTCGAACTTTATCTTGTGGTCATAATCCTAATACTTTAAAGAATTTAAAATTAGGTCGCACAGACAAAGCTATTAGAAAATCGGCAGAAGCAAGAAGAATTTATTCAAAAGAAAAACTCATTGAGAAAATAAAAGATTTTGTTCAAAAAGAAGGAAGAATTCCTATAAAGAACGAATTTATTAATAATTCCTTCTATCCAGATTATGTTACTTACAGACATTATTTTGGCACTTGGAATAATGCTATCAAGGCAGCGGGCTACAAGCCAAATGAGCAATGGTTTACCTCAGGAAATTTATTTGCTAAAGATGGACATAAATGTGATTCAATTTCAGAAATAATCATTGACGATTGGTTGTTTGAAAATCATATTCCACACATTAGAGAGTATTTATACCCGGAAGGACGATATCGCTGTGATTTTATAGTTGGCGATACTTTTATTGAATTTTTTGGTTTATTTAATATTTCTATTGTTCCAAATTATACTGAAATCATTAAAAGAAAAAAGGAAATATGTAGGAAATTTAATATTTCCCTTGTTGAACTCTACGAGAAGGATCTTTATAGATTAGATCAATCCTTAGGACCAAAAATTGGGGTTCCTTTTGCGTCGCATATTACAACAAAAACTTGACAAATTATTTTGTTTTGCTATAATAGAAATGCCGTTGTTTGAAGGAGCTTGCTCCAACGAACAGCGGCATTTTTTATTAAAGAAAACAACCCCGATAATCGGGGTTGTTTTTGCTAGCAATTTTTAATTCTGGCGCATAGTCCGACGACAAGTATATGCTAACCAAATATCGCGGGTTTTACTTTCTACTTTCGCTAAAGCCAATTGGCCCTTGGGATTAAACTTTAAGTAATACCAAATAGCAAAAGTCAGTATTAAGCTGATGATGGATGATATAAGGAAAGCATTTGGAGACCCGGTTTTAACAGTAGCTGCTCCGGCAACTAGACCGTAAGTAATAGTAGCGCTGTCAGTTACTTTATTTTGGTTATCGGCTGTTGCTTCGGCAGTATTAGTTTGGCTGAGATAGGTAGGTGAGTAAGCGTTAGTGGATGCCTGAAAAGTAATGGTTTTGCTAGTTCCCCGGTAAATAGTGCCTAACGATAAACCTGTTGTTGTGATAGTATCAGGTTGTGTAATTCCGTTTATCTTTGTAGTCCCTGACATATAGGTAAGGGTGCTAGGCAAAGGATCTTTAACAATAACATTATGAAGGTCTGTGTTGCTGCCAGCGTTTACAGTAAGGTGGAACTCAATAACATCTCCTTGAGTAATTTGGATTACTTTTGAATAAACTCTACTGCCGGAAGAAAGATTGCGGCCTAATTTAGTGAGACTTAAATTAGTTCCGATAGGAGTGGTATAAATTGTGACAGATTGAGATATTGACCCACAATTACTGTGGCCATAACAGGTTAAAGTGTAAGTAGTGTTATTAGATGGAGAAATACTTTCAATTCCGCTGGTTGATTTTGTGCCAGTCCACCCATTTGAGGCGACACAATAACTTGTGTAGTTGCTGCCCCACCGAAGATAAGTGGTTTCTCCTTGGCTAAGACTATATTTATCAGCCCAAAGATTAATTGTTGGTGGATTAATACATTGGTTGCCGCTGCTATAGATATAAGCATTACAAGAAGTGCTAGCGCTTCTGCCTTGTGAATCAGAGACAGTTAAATATGCTGTATAGGTTCC
Organism: Minisyncoccota bacterium; assembly: GCA_041654015.1. Taxonomy (GTDB): domain Bacteria; phylum Patescibacteriota; class Minisyncoccia; order UBA6257; family UBA6257; genus JAQTTC01. The sequence continues at coordinate 23,748 of JBAZEI010000003.1, forward strand.
AATATTTGAAAAAGATGTTTGGTAATAAGAATTATAGCCATAGGCTGAGCCAGACCAATAATAAGAATAATTGCCTAAGCCGCCGCTAACATTACTATAAAAGGTTATGGTTTGGTTAGTTTGAGCTGAACTAGGAGAAGCATAACAAGAAACAGAAAGAGGAGAAATTTCTTGTTTACAAACATCTAAACAGCTGGAATATGAAGTGTATGGCCCGGAATAATCTTGGTAACATTGCCAGGTATTAGTGTTGCAAGAGTATCTTATGGGAGCAGTACAATTAGCTTGGCAATTGCTTAAAGAAGTATATTGGCCATAATAATCTTGGTAACATTGCCAGGTATTAGTGTTGCAAGAATATCTTATGGGAGCAGTACAATTAGCTTGGCAAGTGCTTAAGGAAGTATAGGGGCCATGGCTATCTTGGTAGCATTGCCAGGTAGAGGTATTACAAGCATAATGAGTAACTGGCGCTTGGCAATTAGCCTGACAAGTGCTTAAAGAAGTATATTGGCCAGACCCGCAATTAGCTTCAACACATTGCCAGGTATTAGTGTTACAGTTATATGTGGTATGGCATAGAGGATGAGTTGTTGTAGTGGTCATTACAATATGAGGGCGAGTTGTTGTGGTAGTCTGGCAGGTGCCACTATGGCATAAGGGATGGCTAGCTATTATTGGAGTAGTATCGTTATCATGATGATTCTCATAATGGCTATCTATATCTGTATAGTTTTCAACAATACCACTGCCAGTAACTATAATTGCGGCTTCAGTATAAATTGGCGCCATTAATTCAAATAACAAAAACCCGCCTGTTAAAAGGCTTAAAATTATGTTTTTTTGCTCTGTTTTAAAATTAAATAATCTCATATTTTTATTAAATTTTTTCATTTATTTTTAGCGAACCGCTCCTTTGCTTAACTGATTAAAATAATAGCATATACTATTATAATTGTCAATAGTGAATGAGATATTATGCTTGATGGCTGAAAATAGTTAGATCCAGTTAATAAACATTATCACAAAATATAATGAATGTCAACATTAATTAAAAATTAAATAAAAAAAATAAAAAATCAAGAAGATAAAGATAAAATAAAATAATGATAAAATTGATTTTTAAGAAAATAAGAGTTAGAATAAATACAAAGATCTTGTAAAGATCTTCTTTATTTGCAGGTAGAGTATAAGTGGCAGTATGGAACCCTTCCCTGCCTGCCATCGCCTTACGCGGGTGTAGCACAGTGGTAGTGCAACGGCCTTCCAAGCCGTGGACGTGGGTTCGATCCCCATCACCCGCTCATCGGCTCAGGCAGAAGGCGGGTAGGCAAGGTTCAGGCACGGGCTAGAGTCCCGTTACCCGCTCTTAATTAATTTAATGTTCTAGTTACAGGTTGTATAAATAATGGATAATAAAAGCAATACAAAAATTAGAATTTTTTCCGGCACCCGACCAACTGGCTTTCTCCATTTGGGAAATTATTTTGGCGGCTTAAAGGGTTATTTAGATCTTCAAAATAAAGAAAATTATGATTGTATTTATGCGGTGGTTGACCTTCACGGGATTACTTCTCCTTATGATCCTAAAACATATCAGGATAAAATCCGTGAAGTAATCTTGGAATACTTAGCTTGCGGCTTAAACCCTAAAAAATGCCATCTTTTGGTTCAATCCCAAGTGCCTCAACATGTGGAACTGGCGTATTTATTAGGCACACTTTATCCAGTTTCTCGCTTAGAACAATTACCGACTTATAAAGAGAAAAAGCAAGAACAGCCCCAGTATGTTAATATGGGTCTTCTTTATTATCCAATTTTGATGGCGGCTGATATTTTGCTTTATAAAACTCAATTTGTGCCAGTAGGAAAAGATCAAGGGCCACATTTGGAGGTGGCCAGAGAAATCGCCAGAATTTTTAATCGTCGTTTTGGCAAAACCTTTCCCGAACCGCAGATATATTTGACCCCTTCTTCTTACATTCCTTCTTTAACCGGTGAGGGTAAAATGTCAAAGTCAAAAGAAGGCAGTTATATCAATCTTGTTGATGATTTAAGAACTATTAAAAATAAATTAGCCAAAGTGCCAACAGACATAGGTAAAGGCAAAAAAATACCTCAAAAAGGAGGAACTGCCGCCTTATTTACTTTGGTTGAGATGTTTGAAGGAAAACAAAAAAGAAAAGATTATGAAAAACTTTATTTAGAAAAAGGACTGCAATATAAGCCGTTAAAAGAGGAGTTAGCAATTGCGATTTATAAAGAGTTAAAGCCGATTCAGGAGAAAAGAAGATATTATCAAGAGAGACCTGAACTAATAGTTGAAATTTTAGAGCAAGGAAGAAAACATGCTTCCAAGGTTGCTAAACAAACGATTCTGGAAGTTAAGCAAAAAATGGGAATACTATAAATTTCTAATTTTTTAATTTTAAATTTTTAATTGAGTTTTTATGGAGAATTTATCAGTTGAGGGAGTTGAGCAAATTGAAAAAACCCAAAACAATACTTCAGAAGTTGTCCAGGTGGAAAATTTAAAAAAAAGATACAAGAATATTACTGCCCTTGATGGGGTATCTTTTTCTGTAAAAAAAGGAGAGGTTTTTGGCCTTTTAGGGCCTAATGGGGCAGGGAAAACGACAACTATCAATATTCTTTGCACTCTCTCTCAGCCAAACTCGGGGCAGGCTTATGTGAATGGTTATGATGTTGTCCGCCAGCCGGCTGCCGTCAGAGATTCAATCGGTTTAGTTTTTCAAGAAACTATTTTAGATAGCCATTTAACAGCAGAAGAAAATCTTTATTTGCATGCCATGCTTTATGGCGTTTCCCGTAAAGAATACCTTGAGAGAAAAAGGGATCTTTTAAAATTTTGCGAGCTCTGGGGCAAAAGAAAAGCTAAAGTGGAAACATTTTCCGGCGGAATGAAAAGAAGATTGGAACTTGTCAGGGCTTTAATTCATAACCCGCAAGTTTTGTTTTTAGATGAGCCGACTATTGGTTTAGACCCGCAAACGCGAAAGAAAATTTGGGATTATATTTTCTCTTTGAGAAAGAAAAAAAACATTACGATTTTTTTGACAACTCAATATCTTAGCGAAGCGGAAAATTGCGATCGCGTCGCCATCTTAGATCATGGCGTAGTTGTGTCTCTTGATAGCCCGGAGAATTTAAAAAGGATGATCGGCGAAGATATCATTTCTTTTAGGACAGAAGATAACCAAGTGGCAGAACAGGAATTTCGGGAAAAATTTCCAAAATTTCCAATCAAACGAGTTGGAAAAGAGTTAAGAGTTAAGGTGAATAATGGCGATAAATTTTTGCCGATTTTAGTAAAAGCAGTTACCCCTCGAATTATCTCTATGGAATTAAGGAGGCCTACTTTAGAGGATGTTTTTCTGGAAATTACAGGCAGGAAAATCAGAGAAGATAATAAAGAAATAAACAAAGAAGAAGAAAAATTTGATCTATCTTCTTTGTTTTCAATCTTTGGCTCATTAAATAAAAAGGATGAATAAAAGGATGAATAAAAGAATGAATAAAAGAATAAATAAAAGAATAAAAACACTTTATGTAATTTGGTATCGGGAGGTGCTTATTTATTTACGCAATGGAGTGAAGTTTTTTACTTCTATTTTCCTGCCAATTCTGATTTTGGTGTTTTTGGGCACCGGCTTGAAGACAATGCTCCCATCTTCTATTTTAAACTATGATTTTGTGCAATTTTTCTTTCCGGGTATTTTAGGCCTCAGTATTAGTATTATGGCTGTTTCTTCTACAATGTCCATTGTTTGGGACAGGGAGTTTGGTTTTTTAAAAGAAATTTTAATTTCCCCAATTAGCCGCTCTGATATTATTTTAGGGAAAATTTTAGGAGCGACAACAACAGCTTTAATTCAAGGGATTTTAATTATGCTGATTATTCCTTATCTGGGCCTTGATTTCTCCAAATGGCTTTTCATAAAAGTAATTTTTGTTATCTTGTTAGTCAGCTATGGCATGGCTGCTTTGGGTGTTTTTCTGGTCTCCCGCCTTAAAAGGATGGAAAGTTTTTCTATTGTCTCCCAGATAATTATTGCTCCGATGGCTTTTCTTTCAGGCGCTTTTTTCCCTTTAAAGAATGCTCCCGCTTGGATGATTAAAATGGCTTATTATAATCCTTTGGCTTATGGCATTGACGCCTTGCGTTGGGTTACTCTGTCTGAGTCTTTAGCTAAAGAGGAAATATCTCTTTTAACAACTCATTCTTTGTTCTTATGCCTGATTGTTCTTTTAGCGTTTAATTTTGTGATTACTTTTTTAAGCGTTCGTGTTTTTAATAAATCGGTCTATTAGAAATAATAATTTTAAAATGTTAAGATAGTCTATATTGCCTATGATTATTCAATGGTTTGGCCATTCTTTTTTTCGCCTGGAAACCAAAGGGAGGATTATAACAATTGACCCTTATTCTGAAGAAGCTACCGGTTTAAAACCTCCCCGGTTTAAAGCGGATATTCTTTTAATTAGCCATCAGCATGAGGACCATAATAACAAAAGCATAATTATGGGCAATCCTTTTGTTTTAGAGGGGCCTGGGGAAGTAGAAATTGGAGGAATTTTTATTGAAGGGCTTTTAAGTTTTCATGATAAAAAAAGAGGCGAGGCCAGAGGGAAAAATACAATTTTCATTTTAGAATCAGAAGATATGGTAGTCTGCCATTTAGGAGATTTGGGAGAACCGCAATTAAAAGAAGAGGCTTTGGAAAAAGTGGCGGCTGCCGATATTCTTTTAATTCCTGTCGGCGGAAATTATACAATTGATTACGAAGAAGCAGTTTCTTTTATTAACCAGATTGAGCCTAAAATAATTATTCCAATGCATTATGCTTTGCCTCATTTAAAAATTAAACTTGATCCGCTCGAGAAATTTATCAAATCTATAGGAAAAAAGCCGGAAGTAATGGATAAGTTAATAGTTAGAAAAAATAATTTACCTGAGGAAACAAAGATGATTGTTTTAAATAAGCAATAAAAGATTAATTTACAACTTCCTTTGCCATTCTGAATGTAGCCTCCGCCTTCGCCAGCGTCTGAAGCCGCAGGCTATGGCGGACAAGCCCGCCTCCGCTTCCACCTCCGCTAAAGCTTCGGTGGATAAAAAAGCTACGGTGGACAAGCCCGCCTCCGCTTCCACCTCCGCTAAAGCTTCGGTGGATAAAAAAGCTACGGTGGACAAGCCCGCCTTCGCTAAAGCTACGGCGGGCAGGGAAGAATCTCTCGTTTCCTTTCAGTCATTCTGAGGCCGTAAGGCCGAAGAATCTCTCGCGAATGCGAGAATTACATTATGGAACAAAAAGAAACAAAAGAAGATAAGAAAAAAAATAGTTCTCAGCCAATTCAACCCAGAGATATTGGGGAGGAGCTTCAGGAATCGTATTTAGATTATGCAATGTCTATTATTATTTCCCGCGCTTTGCCTGACGTTAGAGATGGCCTAAAACCTGTTCAAAGAAGGATTCTTTTTGCGATGAAGGAATTAGGGTTGGGCTCTAATGCTAAAACCAGAAAATCAGCCGCTGTAACTGGAGAGGTTCTGGGAAAATATCATCCTCACGGCGATATGGCGGTTTATGACGCTTTGGTAAGAATGGCTCAGGATTTTTCTTTGCGCTATCCTTTAATTAAAGGTCAGGGAAATTTTGGATCAATTGACGGCGATCCACCGGCGGCCCTCAGATATACAGAAGTAAAATTAACCCCTTTAGCTGAGGATCTTTTAGAAGATTTAGATAAAGAAACAGTAGATTTTTCTCCTAATTACGACGGAACTAGACAAGAGCCTAATTATTTGCCGGCAAAAGTTCCCCAGCTTATTTTAAACGGCGTAATGGGCATTGCTGTAGGTATGGCTACCAACATTCCTCCGCACAATATTCAGGAAGTAATTGATGCTCTCGTTTGGTTACTGGGCCACAAGGATGCTTCGGTTGAGGATTTAATGAATTTTATTAAAGGACCTGATTTTCCGACTGGCGGTATTATTTTTGGCAAGCAAAATATTTTAGAAGCTTATGCTAATGGAAAAGGAAAAATTATTTGCCGGGCCAAGGCGGAAATAATTGAAGATAAAGGCCAGAAAATTATTATTCAGGAAATTCCTTATTTGGTGAATAAAGCAGAGTTGATTGCTCATATTGCCCGTTTGGTTGAAGAAAAGAGGATAGAAGGGATAAAAGATTTAAGAGACGAATCTGATAAGGAGGGATTAAGGATAGTGATTGAATTAAAAAACGAAGCGATTCCCAAGAGAGTTTTGAACCAATTGTTTAAATTTACTGATTTAGAAAAAAGTTTTCATTTAAACATGCTCGCTTTAACCGAGAATGGATTACAGCCGCAAGTTCTTTCAATTAAGGATATTCTGGAAGAATATATTAATCACCGGCAAACTATCATTCGCCGGCGGACTGAGTATCTTCTTAAGAAGGCAAAAGAAAGAGCTCATATTCTTGAAGGCCTTAGTAAAGCCATAAATCATATAGACGAAATTATCAAATTAATAAAAGCTTCGGACAGCAAAGAAGAAGCTCAGAAAAAATTGATGGTAAAGTATCGTTTTAGCTCCATTCAGGCAAATGCTATTTTGGAAATGAAGCTTCAAAACTTGGCAAAATTAGAAAGAAATAAAATAGATGAAGAATTGGCTGAAAAAAATAAACTCATCAAGGAGTATACTCTCATTTTAAAAGAGCCAAAAAAAATTACCGAAATTATTAAGAAAGAACTCCAAGAATTAAAAGAAAAGTATGGAGATGAAAGACGCACTCAGGTCCAGGCGCAGCTTCCGGAAGCAATTACCGAAGATGAGCTTATCCCTTCTCAAGAAGCTTTAATTTCTTTTTCAAAGAGCGGCTATTTAAAAAGAATCAACCCCAGCTCTTTAAGGGGGCAGAAAAGAGGGGGCAAGGGAGTTATTGTTTACGAGGCGAAAAGTGAGGAAGATGTTTTGACTTATTTAATTTCTTGTAATACGAGGGACCAAATTCTCTTTTTCACTGATCGCGGGCGTTTATTTAATTTACGAGCTTTTGAAATCGCTGAAGGCTCTCGTTTATCCAAGGGAAAATCTATTCAAAATTATATCAATCTAGCTCCGCAGGAAAAGGTTGCTGTTCTATTAAATTGTCCTTCACAACCAAAAGAATTAGACTCTCATTATTTATTTATGGCGACTGAAAAAGGAATTGTTAAAAAAAGTTTGCTTAAAGAGTATCAGAATATCCGCCGCGGAGGAATTATCGCTTTAAATCTTTCAAAAGACGATAAACTTATTGGCGCTGTTTTAATTTCTAAAGGGGATGAAGTAATTCTAACATCTAATAAAGGTCAATCAATTCGTTTTTTAGAGAATGATACAAGGGCAATGGGGCGTTCAGCTAGCGGCGTGGTGGGAATGAAGGTTTCCGGCGATGATAAAGTAGTCAGCTTAATCGCAGTCAAAAAGAATGGACAAAAAAAGAGCCAGCAAGTTCTCGTGATTAGTGAAAATGGATTTGGTAAAAGAACTAATTTAGGCGAATATCGCAAGCAAAAAAGAGGGGGCAGGGGCATTAAAACAATGAAAATTACAGCGAAAACAGGCAATCTTATAAAATCTTGTTTAGTAGAAGATGAAGATTCTTTGGTAGCGATTTCCCAAAAAGGTCAAGTTATTAAAGTGCCGCTTCAAAGCATTCCTGTTTTGCGGCGCTCAACTCAAGGGGTAAGAATTATGAAATTAGATTCAGAAGATAAAATTGCCAGTATTACTCTTTTGTAAAAAAATTTGTTATAATATACAGCAATAGAGCAATTGATTATAATATAGGAAATTTATTTTTTATGAATTCTTTTCTTAATCCTGAGGAAATAGTAAAGACACTGCCTCTTAGAGAAGGAATGACTATAGCTGATTTTGGCAGCGGGTCTGGGTATTTTAGTTTGGCAATGGCAAAAGCAGTGAAGCCTTCGGGAAAAGTAATTTCTCTGGATATCTGGAAGCCTTCTTTAGAAGCGCTAGAATTTAGAGCTAAAACAGAAGGAGTTTTTAATATTATTGAAACCCGTTGGGCTAATTTAGAAGAAGAAAGAGGCAGTAATTTGCCTAATAATTCTTGTGATTTAGTTCTAATCGCTAATATTCTTTTTGAAATAGAAAATAAAGAGAATCTTTTTTTAGAAGCCAAAAGGATTTTAAAACCAGAAGGGTATCTGGCGCTCATTGAATGGTATCCTGATAAATTGCCTGTTCAGCAAAAATTACTTCCTTTGAACAAGGAAGGTGCCTTAAATCTGCTGGAAAAATCAGGGTTTCAATTAGAAAGAGAATTGTCTTTGGGGGTGACTCATTATGGTTTTTTGGCAAAATTGCCGAAATTAAGGCAATAAGAAAAAAACATAAATATGGCCTTAACTTCTCATCAAAAAAAAATTATTTTAATTGCGGTTGTTGCTATCGCCTTAATTATTTTCTTAGGGGTGTTTTTCCGCAAACCTAAACCAACGCCGTTCACCTTAGAAATTTGGGGTCTTTCAGACGAACCAGCGGTTTTTGCTCCTTTAATCCAAGGTTTTCAAAAAATATATCCGCATATTTCAATTAATTATGTTTTAAAAGACGAAGATAGATATCATGAAGATCTTTTGGAGTCTTTAGCCAATAACACAGCTCCTGATATTTTGATGCTTCAGGATAATTGGCTACCTTATTACCAAAACAAAATTTATCCTTTAGATTTGACAAAGGATAAATATTTTAATCTTTTGGATTTAGAGCAAACTTATTCTCAGATAGCTCGGAATGAAACAATTAAAGGCAACTATTTGTTAAGTTTGCCGCTTTATACAGATACGTTGGCGCTTTATTATAACAAAGACATTTTTGATTATTACAATATAGTTTTGCCTCCTAAAACCTGGGAAGAAATACTGGATTTAATCCCTTCTTTGAGGCGGGTAAATCCTCAAGGCCAAATTACCAGAGCCGCTATTAGTTTGGGCTCGGCTTCAAATGTTGAGTGGCAAACTGACATTATTTCAGCTTTGATGATGCAGTATGGCAGTAATATTGTTGATGTCTCAAAGAAAGAAGCAATTTTCCACCTGAACAGCGATTTAGGCGGTCAAAGGATTATTCCTGGCAAAGAATCTTTAAATTTCTATACCCAATTTGTTAATCCCCGGTCTCGCTACTATACTTGGAATGATAATTTCAATAATTCTGTGATTGCTTTTAGCCGGGGAGAAACTGTAATGATGATTGGTTATAATGAAGCAAAAAAAATTATTGAGAAATATGGGCCAAATCTAAATTATAAAATTAGTTCTTTGCCCCAGTTTGCCAACATTCCTTCTATAGTAAATTATGGCTATACAATGACTTTAGCAGTATTGGGAAATTCTGAGCACCCTCAAGAATCCTGGGATTTTTTAAAGTTTCTTAGCCAAAAAAATAATGCCGAGTATTATTTCTTTCAAACCAAAAATCCGCCCGCCCGCTTGGATTTAATTCAATCGTCTTTGAATGATTTGGACAGCGGTATTTTTATTAGACAGATTTCAACAAGCAAAAATTGGCATCAATATGATTTTCAAGAGATTGAACAAATTTTTCAAGAAATGATTTCCTCAGTTACACTTAAGGGAGAGGATTCTTTTAAAGCAGTTAATACAGCAAAAGAAAGAATCAACTATTTTTGGAGCCAAAAGTAAAAACATAAAATATAAAACGTAAAACAGAAAGGGGAATATGAAAAATTTTAAAATAAATGACAAAATAATAAATAAGGGGGCTATTCTGTGTTTGATTATTGGCTTTTGCTTTTTTCCTATTTTAATTCAAGCCGCTGGTTTGGTGCCTTGCGGAGGCGAAGGGGAAGATCCTTGTGGCCTTTGCCATTTATTAGTTTTAATTCAAAATGTATTACATTTTGCTATGGAAATGGCTTTTTTGGTTGTGGTTGTTCTTATTGTTTATGGCGGCCTGCGTTGGGTTTTCTCTTTGGGAAAAGAAGAAAATATAAAAGCTGGTCAAAGAATAATCACAAATGCTATGATTGGCCTAGTGATTATTTTAGCCGCTTGGCTTATTGTTAATACTGTATTTTGGCTTATTGCCATAATGGGCGGCGATGATTACACTGGAACTTGGTATAATATTGAATGCGAAGAATTAGAAAGCTCAGTTCCTATTGCGACACAATCTGGTTCAGGGGCGGCAGAATTTGGTTCAGCAACACCTAATAGAAATGAAATAACAAAAGAACCAGTTGGTAAAGCTTATGCTTTTTGCATACCTTCTTCTATCCATTAAAAAATTAATTATAATTATTTAAATGAAAAAAAATATTCCCTTCATTATTAGCTTAATTTTTGTTATAGTGATACCCGTTTTTGGGATTGCAGTTTCATTTGAAAATCCTTTAAAGGAGGTCAAAACAATTACTGATTTAATTTCAGAATTAATTAACTTTTTATTTAATGTAGCTATTTTTGTCTGCGCTATTATAATTGTTTATTCCGGCCTTCTTTATATTACTGCCGCTGGTAACCAGCAAAAAATTCAGACCGCCCACAAATCTTTAACTTGGGCTTTGATAGGATTAGCGATTGTTTTAATAGCTAATTATGTGCCGGGAATAATTAAAAGTGTTCTTTATGGCTCAGAAGAGTCCTCTTCTATTGAAGAAGAATATACTCCTGAAGAAGAATATACTCCTGCAGAGCCTGGATTACCACCATCAGAACCTGGATTACCACCATCAGAGCCTGGATTACCACCATCAGAACCTGGATTACCACCATCAGAGCCTGGATTACCACCATCAGAGCCTGGATTACCACCATCAGAACCAGGATTACCACCAGAAGAGGAAGCGGCTTCAGGCACATATAAAGTTTGCCGACCACCAAAAACATTTTCTTGGGCATGGATAACCGGACATGCAGATACATTGTATTGCAAAGAGGAAAATTGGGAGGGTGTCAACCCAGGGGATGAATGCTCGGTTTTAAATGAGGTTTGTTCTGAAGGAGCAGGGGATTTTTAGAATTTGCTTGATAGAATACTAGCGGGAAATATCTTATTTTTATAATAAATTATTTTGTGGTGGCTGGATTAATTGTTTGATGGATTGGCTATAATTTGTTATAATTTATCTATTCAAGTTTATTTTTCAAAACTTGGGTAGATAAGGGTCGATTAAAAATTAACAATAAAAAATAAATAAAATGAAAAAATATATTTTACCTGTTTTAGCGATTAGTTTCTTGATAGCTGCTCCTGTTGCGTTTGGGGCGACATCGACTCTTCCGTTTGGCGAGGCTCCGAGCGGAAGTTCGATGGATCTTTGGAAAACATTGACCACGGCTTTAAATTGGTTTTTCAATGTAGTTATTTTTATAGCGGCAATTATGATTGTCTACGCAGGGTTTCGCTATGTAACAGCTGCTGGCAATACTGAAGCCACCAAAAAAGCATTAGATACTCTTATATATGCTTTAATAGGGGTGGGTATTGCTTTATTGGCTAAGGGATTAATTAACATTATTAGCACCTTTCTTCTTGAACGAACGCTGTGGTAGTAATAAGAGTTTTTTGAAACTCAAAAACTCCGTTTTTAGACGGAGTTTTTGAGTTTCAAAAATTACTTTCTATTTTTTTACTGTTTGTTTTGTTGTCGTTGGAGTGCGGACGGTGGGACTTGAACCCACAAGCCTTTCGGCATAGGATCCTAAGTCCTACGTGTTTTCCAATTTCACCACGTCCGCAAAATAAAGGGCCTTTTTACCTACATTTTTTACCAGTAACATTTACTTTTTACTCTTCCTCAATTGTCAGAGTTTTTCTTTGGGTTTTGACTAATTTAGGCAGATAGATGCTTAATAGCCCATTTTTAACAGTGGCTTTTGCCTTATCAGCATTTATTTCTTGAGGTAGAATAAGGGAGCGGGAAAATGGCCCCCAGAAACATTCGTTATAATATAGTTTCTCAATTTTAGTTTAATCTTCGCGAT
>JBAZEI010000004.1:0-34709 GCA_041654015.1 Minisyncoccota bacterium
TTAAGCATTTTGGAATGCAGGGATTAAAGCAAGATGAGAATAATCCCCAAAAACAGGTTTTTGAAAGGGCGCATATCTCAGGCCATATCAGCGGCAAAGAATTGGCGGAATTTATCAGTCAATTCCAGCCGGAAATGGTGATTCCAGTACACACAGAATTTCCGGAAGAATTCAAAAAATTCCATAAGAATGTAAAAATCATTGATAAAAACGAGGTTTTGGAATTTAACTGAATTTTGGTATAATATAACTAATATACGCAACGATGTCGGACGTCGTTAGAGCAATATATTTATTCTAAATTCTTAATTCCAATTCTAAATTCTAAATTCTAAATTCTTTTTTCTATGTTTGATATTCTCATTAAAAACGGGCAAGTGTTTGACGGCAGTGGCACCTCAGCCGTAAATGTTGATATTGGGATTAATGGAGGAAAGATATCAAAAATAGGCCATTTGAAAGACGAACAGGCAAAAACAGAGATTAACGCTGAAAATAGATTTGTCTCGCCCGGCTTTATAGATATCAATAATAATGCTGACCATTATTTGGATATTTTTTTCTCTCCCAACGCGGAAAATTTAATTCACCAAGGGATAACTACTATTATTTGCGGTAATAGCGGAGCTTCTTTGGCTCCTTTAATTAGCGGCTCCTTGGATTTCATTAAAAAATGGGCTGATCCCAATCGCCTGAATATAAATTGGCGCCAGGTTAAGGATTATCTTGAATTTTTAGACAATAAAAAATTAGGAGTTAATTTTGCGACTTTAATAGGCTGGGGAAGCTTAAGAAATGAGTTTACCAAAGGAGAATTCAGAAATCTGGCAAAAGAAGAGTTGGAAAAACTAAAGTTGGTAGTTTCCCAAGGTTTGGATGAAGGCGCTTTGGGAGTGTCTTTTGGGCTGGGTTATGCTTCTGAAAGTATGGTTGGAATTACCGAGATTTTAGAAATAGCCAAAGTAGTGAAAAAACATAATGGTTATTTATCTTTTCACCTTCGCAATGAAGCCGATGGTTTTTTAGCCAGTGTCAGGGAAATTATTGAAATTGCGGAAAAATCAGGATTGTCCGTAGAAATATCCCATTTTAAAGCGGAAGGCAAGCCAAATTTTGCTTCTTTTGATGAGGCCTTAAAGATGATTCATAAAAACACAGGCGAAAAAGAATTGATTAATTTTGATTTTTTCCCTTACAATATCAATGCCCAGTCCCTTTATTTAGTGTTGCCAGAATGGGCAGACGTTGGAGGCAGGCAAGTGCTTTTAAAAAACATTCAGGACGAAGCGGTTAAAAATAAAATAATAGAGGATTTAACAAGGAAGAGATACCTTTATAAAAATTTGAGAATAGCCGATAGCAGCAAGCGGTGGTGGTTCACGGGAAAAACTTTGGAAGAGATAGCCGAGGGATTTAATCTCAGTTTAGAGGAATCTATTTTAAAAATTATAGAACTTTGCGAAGACAAAGTAATTATTTTTACCGAAGACCTCTCTGAGGACAATATTATCAAAGCGGTTAAAGACCCATATTCCTTTATCGGTTCTAACAGCGGTTTTTCTAGTATTGGAGGAGGGGAAAAAGGCGCTTGGATTCATCCCCGGGCTTTTGGCAGTTTCCCAAAATTTTTAGGTTATTATATTAGAGAAAAAAATCTTTTATCTTGGGAAGAGGCGATTTATAAAATTACCGGCAAGGTGGCCCAAAAAGCAGGGCTGAAAAACAGGGGAATGATTAAAAAAGATTATTACGCGGATATCACTATTTTTAATCCCGAAAAAATTAAGGATAAATCAACCCCAAAAAATCCTTTTCAATATCCCGAAGGGATAGAAACTGTAATTATCAACGGTAATTTGGCTTATCATAAAGGATTATTAAGCGAAGAAAGATATGGGAGAATCATAAAAAATTTTAAAGGCTAAATTTAAAATTTTAATTGAATGTATCTGGGATAAACCCAGAGACCTGCCCGCTTCGCCTTGCGAAGCAAGGTAGGCGGGTCCTTCGTCACTTCGTCCGCCAGTTGGCGGACTCAGGATGACAGCTTCATTATGAAATTTAAAATTGATTTAAAATTTAAAATTTAAAATTAATTATATGGAGTGTTTTGTTATTCACGGAGGAAAACCATTAAAAGGAGAAATAGAAGTCAGGGGTTCTAAAAATGCGGCGATGCCTATTTTGGCGGCCACACTTTTAGCAAAAGAGCCCTCGGTTGTTGACAATATTCCTTTAATAGAAGATGTCAAAAGATTTTTGGAAATTATTCAAAGTTTAGGCGGCAAAATAGATTGGTTGGGCGAGAGGAAAGTAAGAATAAATCCCAAGAATTTAAACCTTAAAAATCTTGACCAGTCTTTAGTTAAAAAATTAAGAGCTTCAGTTCTTTTAATTCCTCCACTATTGCATCGATTCGGAAAATTTAAATTAGCCCAGCCCGGCGGTTGCCTCATTGGCGTTCGCTCAATTGATTCCCATCTGGACGCTATTTTCCAATTAGGAGTAAAAGTGAGGAAAACTCCGACTTACTATTATTATAATGGGAGCAATATTTCGCCTCAGGAAGTTGTTTTAGATGAATTTAGCGTGACGGCAACGGAGAATATATTAATGTTGGCTTCTTTAATTCCGGGAAAAACAATTTTGAAAATTGGAGCTTTAGAGCCGCATGTTGAGGATTTAGTGGTTTTTTTGAGAAAAATGGGGGCAAAGATTAAAATTATTTCCCCTCATATTTATGAGATTGCCGGAGCGAGAAAACTTTCCGGCGTTAACCATAAAATTATTCCTGACCCCATTGAAGCGGGCACTTTTATGATTTTAGCTACGGCGCTGAGAGGTAAAATTTTAATCAAAAATGTCAGGACCGACCATTTGGATTTGGTGATTAAGAAGCTTAAGGGAATGGGTGCCAGAATGAATATCCGCCAGAAGATAAATTTTGGTTCAGATATTTTAATGTTGCCTTCATACAATCTTAAAGGCATCAAATTGCAGACTCAGCCCTATCCGGGCATTCCCACTGATTTACAATCCCCATTCGGAGTGTTAGCCACTCAGGCAAATGGCACGAGTTTAATTTTTGACACAATGTTTGAAGGCAGATTAAAATATATTGACGAGTTGATAAAAATGGGCGCAAATGCTATTATAGCAGATCCGCATCGAGCTTTGATTACCGGACCGACTCCATTGTCTGCCTCCCAAAATATCAATTCTTTGGATATCAGGTCAGGCGTCAGTTTGTTAATCGCGGCGCTTTTAGCCAAAGGAAAGACAATAATTAAAGATGCCTACCAGATTGACAGGGGTTATGAGGCAATTGATGAGAGATTAAAAAAATTAGGAGCAGATATCAAAAGAGTAAATCCCAATAACCAAGAAACAATAACCAAACAATAATCAATAACCAATAACCAAACTGTTTGTATCTTGTATCTTGTAATTTGTTTCTTGTTTGTACCCTTGTTTCTTGTATCCTTGTATCTTTTTAAATTAAGTGATTAACATTTATGATAGTTCGTAAAATTGGAATAGATTTAGGCACAGCCAATACTTTGATTTTTGTCCCCCAAAAGGGGATTTTAATCAATGAGCCGTCAGTGGTGGCGATTGCTGTTGATGACAATAAGATATTAGCCATCGGCGCCGAGGCAAGACAGATGTTAGGGAGAACGCCAGAGGTAATTAAAACATATAAGCCATTGCAAGACGGCGTGATTGCCGATTACCGGGTCACCGCGGCGATGTTAAAATATTTTATTAACAAAGTGACTGGTCCTTGGAAATTATTTAAACCCGATTTGATTATTTCAGTGCCGGTAGGGATTACTTCTACTGAGAGAAGAGCGGTTATCGGCGCCGCCAGAGAAGCCGGAGCCAAAGAAGCGTATGTGGCAAGGGAGCCGATCTTAGCGGCTTTAGGCGCTGGAGTGCCCATTAATTCCGCCGGAGGCAATATGCTGGTTAATATTGGCGGCGGGACAACAGAAGTAGCGGTAATTTCTTTGGGGGGTATTGTTTCTTGGGCTTCGGTAAGAATAGCCGGAAATAAAATGGATGCAGCGATTGCCGATTATGTCAAAAAGAAGTATAATTTAGCAATTGGCGAGAGGACGGCGGAGGAGGTTAAAATAAAAATAGGGTCAGCCTTGCCAACAAAAAATAAAACTGAGATGGAAATCCGAGGGCTGGATTTGACCGAAGGTTTGCCAAAAAATATAGTTTTAAATTCCAACGAGATCGCCGAAGCCATCAGCAGTCCCTTAAAGGATATTGTTCAAGCAGTAAAAACAGTCCTTTCAGAAACGCCTCCTGAATTAGCGGCTGATATTATGGAGAGAGGAATGATTATCAGCGGCGGCGGAGCGCTTTTGAATAATATTAATAATCTAATTACTAAAATGACAGGAGTGCCTACTTATATTGCTGATGAGCCCCTTTATTGTGTCGCTAAAGGAACCGGCGTGATTTTGGATAATTTGGAGCTTTACAAAAAAAGCATTACTACTTATCGATAACTAACAATTATCAATTTACAATTTTCAATCAATTTTTAATGAAGCAATTCTTAAATGATATGTCATTGCGAGCGAATTAGCAAATGAGCGAAGCAATCTTATTTTCTTTGGGATTGCCGCGTCGTACCCCCCTTTCAGGGGGGTACTCCTCGCAATGACAGCTACGCTATCAGTTTGAAAATTGAAAATTGTGACATTTATTGAAAATTGAAAATTGTAAAATGTAAATTATTTTATATGGTTTTCTTTAGGAATGACGCGGTAACAAGTTTTTTAGAGAAGTTTTTTGAGTCTGAAAAGAGATTTGCCCAGAATCTTCTTTTTTGGGGGGAGGAATCAGTAGGGAAAATGACAACGGCAAAAATATTCTCTGAAGCTCTGCTTTGCGGCAATAATAAAAAATGGGAAAGATGTTATAAGTGCGCCAGTTGCCAGATGATTAATCAGGGATATCATCCTGATTTGATGATTATTGAGCCGGAGGAAAATTCTATAAAAATAGGGCAAATTAGGGAAGGATTGAATTTTTTAGTATATCATCCCCAGGTTTCTGACCTCAGAATTTTGATTATTGACCAAGCTGATAAGATGACCGATGATTGCCAAAACGCTCTTCTAAAAACTTTGGAAGAATCGCGGGAAAATAATTTGATTATTTTGGTTACTAACGCTCCAAAAAAACTTTTAGCGACAGTTCGTTCCCGTCTTTTGCCGTTAAGGTTTAAAAGAGCCGCGAGCCAAACCCTAATTGATTTTTTGGCAAAAGAGTATTCTTTGCCTCAAGAAGAAGCGCGATTAATAACCGAAAGAGCCGAAGGAAAGATTGGAAAAGTTATTAAGTTACTGGACCCTGATTACAAGAAAGAATTAGATAAAAAAAGAAAGGATTTAATTAAAATTTTAAGTCAGGATTTTGCCAAGCAATCTGCTTATTTTCAGAAACTGGCAGAAAACAGAGAAGAATTAATGGTTACTTTGGAAGAATGGTTGAGGATGTTGAGATTTTCAAAAGATTCGCAAGGTTTGAATTTAACTCCCGATAAAAAAGATAAATTGATGGCAGATATTTTAAAGGCAATGTATTTACTGGCGGATACTAATATCAATAAACAGTTATTACTGGAAAATGTTTTTCTCCGGCTATCATGAGGTATTATGATTAAAAAATTTGAGCAACAAACAAAAGAATTATTAGAGGATTTTCAGAAAGAAATTTCCTCTTTTCGCAGTTCTCGGCCAACAACAGCCTTGGTGGAGGATATTAAAGTTGATAGTTATGGGGTTTGGACTCCTTTAAAGCATTTAGCCGGAATTTCAATTAAACCGCCCAATGCTATTATTATAGAGCTTTGGGATGAAAATTTATTAGGTTCGGTGAAAAAAGCTTTGGAATCATCAAATTTAGGGTTAACTCCTGTTCAGGAAGGAAAGCAAATAAAATTGTTCTTGCCGTCGTTGAGCGCAGAAAGAAAAGAGGAACTGGCTAGGTTAATCGGAGTAAAGAAAGAAGAATATCGTGTTAAACTTCGGGAAGCAAGAGAAAAGTTGGTTCAGGAGATTGAGCAAAAATATAAAAATAAAGAAATATCCGAAGATGAAAAATTCCGCCTTAAAGAAGAAATTCAGAAATTAGTGGGAAAAACTAACGACTCTTTTGACGGGATAGAAGAGAGAAAAAAAGAAGAGATTCTCAATTCATAATTTTTAATTTTATGCTGTATTTTCTTATTAGTTTATTTGGTTTGGGGATTATTATTTTTCTTCATGAATTAGGCCATTTTATTATGGCTCGAAGGCATAATGTTGCCGTGGAAGAATTTGGCATCGGTTACCCACCGCGGCTTTTTAGCTTCAAAAAAAATGGAATCATCTATTCTATAAATGCGATACCTTTTGGGGGATTTACCAAAATTGTGGAGTTTGGCGAGAAAAATAGTTTTGCTTCTCAATCTTTAGGCAAGAGAGCTTCAATTTTAATTGCTGGCGTTGCTAATAATTTTGTAATAGCATTTTTGATTTTTACAATTCTTTTTACCATTGGAATGCCGGTTTTTGCTCTGCCTTTTTCTTTTCAGGAAAAGGCGGTCTCTCGAGTAGTTATCCAAGAAGTAACAGAAGAGTCGCCCGCTTTTAGGGCAGGAATAGAAGTAGGGGATGTAATTTTGGGAATTAAATATTTAGATAATTATTATCCTCTGAATAAAATTCAGGATGTTCAGGAAAAAACAGCTGAATTAGAAGGGGAAAAAATTCATCTGGTTATTGAAAGGCAGGGGAATGAGGTGGAAATTGAGGTTGCTTTAAGGCAAGCCGCTGAGGCAGAGAAAGGATATTTAGGCGTTGTTTTAACCGAAGAAGGAAGTTTGAAATATCCTTTTTTAGAATCCCTGAAACAATCGTTTGTTTTATCAGGCGTCTTGCTTCAGGAAACAATTATTGGATTAGGCAAAGTTTTTGTTGGGCTTTTCAGCGGAGGCGGTTTTGAAGGTTTGGCAGGGCCTGTTGGCATTATGGCGATTACAACTAAAGGATTTCAATGGGGCTGGAATTATGGTTTGTATATTTTGGGGCTTATTTCTTTTGCCTTTGGCTTTTTCAATTTATTGCCGATACCAGCGGCAGATGGCGGAAGAATTCTTTTTTTGGTGATTGAAAAAATAAGGCGGCGGCCAATAGCCCAAAAAACAGAGGTCTTAATCAATAATATCTGTTTTTCTCTCTTGATGATTCTCCTCTTTTTGGTTACTATCAAGGATATCAAGTTTTTCATCCTCCCTCGTTAAAAATTTATATTAACATTAGGCGTTGATATATTAATTAAATTATTATGAAAGCTTCAAAATTTTATTTTAAAACTAGAAAAGAAGTGTCCCAAGATGAAGTGGCAGTAAGCGCTATTTTATTAACAAAAGCTAATTTTATAGCAAAACTCACAAGTGGGGTATATAATTTTTTGCCCTTGGGTTTGAGGGTGATTAAAAAAATTGAACAGATTGTCAGGGAAGAAATGGAGGCTATCGGCGGACAGGAAGTTTTAATGGCAATGTTAAATCCCCGTAAAAATTGGGAGCAGACCGGCCGTTGGGATACTTTTAACGTTTTGTTTAAGGTTCAGTCCAAATACGGAAGTTGGTTTGCTCTTTCGCCGACGCACGAAGAGATAATAACGCCAATGGTAAAAGATTTTATCCATTCCTACAAAGATTTGCCTTTGTATTTATTCCATATTTCTGATAAGTTTCGCGATGAACCGCGTTCTAAGTCCGGAATATTAAGGGGCAGAGAATTTATTATGAAAGATTTGTATAGTTTTCATCGGGATGAAAAAGATTTGGAAAAATATTACTGGCGGGTTAAAAGGGCCTACCAGAAAATTTTTAAAAGATGCGGTTTAAAGACATTGGTGGTTGAGTCCTCTGGAGGAACTTTTTCCCGTTTTTCCCATGAATTTCAGGTTCTTACTCCGGCTGGCGAGGATATTTTTTACCACTGCCCCTCCTGCAATCTTTATCGGAATAAAGAAATTATAAAGAATGCCAAAAAATGCCCTCAATGCAAAGGCCCTTTAGAAGAATTAAGGGGCTCTGAAGTCGGCAATATTTTTAAATTAAAAGATAAATATTCCCAAGCTTTTGGTTTGAAGTTTAGAGATAAAAATGGAGAGAGCAAAAATGTGATGATGGGTTGTTATGGCATCGGCATCAGCCGTTTGTTAGGAGTGATTGTTGAGGCAAATCATGACGCGAATGGCATTATTTGGCCTCAAGAAGTCGCTCCTTTCCAATATCATTTGATAGGCCTGTTAAAAGGCGCGAAGAAAGGAGATGAAGTAATAAAAAAGCAAGCAGAATCGCTTTACGAAAAAATGTTAAAAAGGGGGATAGAGATTTTTTATGACGATCGGGAAAATGTTTCCAGCGGCGAAAAATTGGTAGAAGCTGATCTTTTAGGCCTGCCGTATAGAATTATTATCAGCGAGAAAAGCTTAAAAAATCGCTCTTTTGAACTTAAAGAGAGAAAAAGCCAGAAAGTAAAAATGATAAAATTAAAAGATTTTGACAAAATAATCAAAGTAAGGTAAGCTTAGCAAATAATTTGGATGTTTGGATGTCGGACATCCAAACATCCAAAATTTGATAATTTGTCATTTTAACATTGCTCCATTAGATTTTTATGGCTAAAACTATTAAAACAAATTTATTTCACAACATTGGCTTAGATTTGGGCACTACTAAAATTTTAGTTTATGTCAAAGGCAAGGGCATAATAGTTAACGAGCCGACGGTTGTAGCTACTAATAATAAGACAGGCCAAATTCTTGCTATTGGGCAGGAAGCGGAAGAAATGTTGGGAAAAACGCCGCTTCATATTAATGCCATAAGGCCTTTAGCCAGCGGCGTTATTTCTGATTTTGAGGTAACAGAAAAAATGCTTCATTATTTTTTGGAAAAAGCCAAAGCAAAAGGAATTTTGGGGCGCGTTTTTGATTGGCCCCGTTTGGTCATCGGGGTTCCGACCGGAGGCACTGAAGTTGAGAAAAGGGCGGTTGAAGATGTCGCCCGGAGCGCCGGCGCCAAAGAAGTTTATTTAGTTGAAGAACCGATAGCGGTTGCCTTGGGTGCCCAATTAAAAATAAAAGAATCTCAAGGCGCTTTTATAGCGGATATCGGAGGCGGAAGCACGGAGGTGGCAGTGATTTCTCTGGGAGGAATTGTGGTTTCAAAAAGTCTGCGGATAGGGGGAGATAAGTTAAACGAGGATATTATTTATTATTTTCGCGATAAATATAAGCTGGCAATAGGGGAGAAAACAGCCGAGCGAATTAAAATTTTTATAGGATCAGCGGTTGATTTGGGCACCAATCAGGAAATGAATGTAAAAGGGAGAGATCTTACCCGGGGGTTGCCTAAAGAAATAAGAGTAAAAGAAGATGATATTCGCGAGGCAATCAGTCCTTCTTTGGAGAAAATTATAGGCGCTATTAAAGACACTATTGAGCTAACGCCGCCGGAATTAATCGGCGATATTATGGAAACAGGAATTATTTTATCCGGAGGCACAAGCCTGTTAAGGGGATTTGACAAGCTTTTGGAAGATTCGATTGATTTGCCGATTAATCTTATAGACGACCCTATTACTTCGGTTATCAGAGGCATCGGTGTTATTTTAGAGGATATTGAGGCTTATAAAGATATTCTAATTAATATTATTCGGGAAAATCCGCCACTTTAATCAATGAAGATAAAAATAAAAAATAACTTCCGCTTTTTAACCCTACTAGTGATTCTTCTGGTCACTAGTATTTTGTTAATTCAGCTTTACAATTCTTCAGAGAATTATTTAAAACCGAAGGTTGTTTTTGCTTTAAGCGTCGGCAAAGAAACAGGAAGTTATTTAACAAATTTAAGAAACTGGTTTGACGATCTTTTGCATTTTAATGATCTAAGAAAAAAATTAGAGAATCTTGAATTGGAAAATATTAATTTAATAAATAAACTCGAGGATTTAAAAAAATATGAGGAAGAGAATCGTTTATCAAAAGACGCCTTAAAAATTAAGGAGGAAACAGGGTGGCCATTAGAAATGGCTGAAATTGTTTTGATGGATTCCTCTGGGCTCACGGGTTCTTTTTGGGTTAATAAGGGGCTGGATTCAGGTTTAAAGGAAGGAATGAATGTGATAACAGAGAATAAAGTTTTAGTCGGGAGGCTGGTAGAATGTTTTGATAATTACTGCCGCGGCGAGTCAATATTTCGCCCGGAAACAAAAATCAGCGTCAAGGATTTGCGGTCCTCTGTTTTAGCGGTGGCTGAAATTGACACTAAAGGCAATTTCCGCTTAAAATTAGTGCCTTATGAATCAGACATTAAAATCGGGGATATTTTGGTTACTTCGGCCGAGAATGCCCATTTTCTTAAAGGATTATTGGTGGCTAAAGCGCAAAAAGCAGATCCCTTAAAAGAAACAAGCGCAATGAAAGAATTTATTTTAGAACCTTTAATGAACTCTTCGCTGATTTCTTCTGTTTTAATCATTAAAGGCATCGTCCCTTAAATTATGGTTAAACATTATCTTCTTAATTTTTTTATTTTTTTAGCAGTGACCTTTATTCAAATATATTTCGGCACCGCATCTTTCCCAGCCCCTTTTTTAAATCTTGTTTTAATTTTTTTGATTTTTACGTTTTTTAATTTTTCATTTTATTATTTGTTTCTTTTAATTTTTTTTACTTCGGCTGTTTTTGACACTCTTTCCAGTTTTGCCTGGGGGACTCATTTTGCCGTTTTGATTATCTGCTTTGGCATTGGCTATGCGCTAATAAAACTTTTTGAAAAGTCGTACTTTTTCCCAAAATTAATTATAGGAAATATTATAATTCTTGCTTATTACTTGGGGCTTCTAATAGTAAATTTTGTTTTTCAAAATTTAAGCTTTAACACAATTATTTTAGGACAATGGATTTTTTCTTTGATTGCTTACAGTCTTTTATGTTTTTTAGTGGAAAACAAACAAATTCCTGAAATAAAACTATGATAAAAAAACCTCTTTATATTAAAAGAGAAAAACATTTTCTTGATCCGGAAGAAGTTTTGCTGGACAGAAAGGCAAAGGAAGCGGAGAAAAAAGATTTGGAGAGTTTGGAGGCGCCGATTTCTCCTTTTTTGGTTAAAGGGTTGTTTAGCATCGGTTTAGCCCTTATTTTATTAATTTTTGCCCGGGTTTTTTATCTTCAGGCAATAGAGGGAGAAAATTATCAAAAGAGAGCCGAAAATAACAGAACCTATCATTACATTATTAATGCTCCCCGGGGGATAATTTATGACAGGTTTAAAGAGCCTTTGGTTTTTAACACTTCTTCTTACAGTTTGATGATGATTCCTTCGGAAATACCCAGAAAAGAAGAAGAGAGACAAGAATTAATCGGGAGCGTCGCTGCTATTTTTAATATTGATAAAAACGAGATAGAAACGCTTTTTCAAAATCGCCGGTATATTCACTCTTTAGAGCCGATTTTAATAAAATCGAATTTAACAGTTGACGAAGTCAGATTATTTGAAACAATAACAAAAAGCAATTCTGGTTTTAGCATTGTTGCTGATTACAGCCGTAATTATCCTTATGCCGACGCTTTTAGCCTTTTTTTGGGCTATATAGGTAAAATTTCTTCAAAAGATTTGGAAAAATATAAAGACTATTCGCTTGCGAGCATGGTGGGAAAAGACGGCTTGGAAGCGTATTATGAAAACACCCTTCAGGGCAGAGCCGGCCAGAGAATAGTTGAGATAGACGCCCAATTGAATGTCCAGAAAAATTTGGGCTCTATTGAACCTAAAAAGGGAAACGATCTTATTACTACCTTGGATAAGGACTTGCAATTGGTATTTTATGATTCTTTAAAAAAGAGGATTGAGGATACTAATAGTTCTGGCGGCGCTGGCATTGTTTTAGATGCCAAAACCGGTGAAATACTTTCTCTAATCAGCGTCCCGAGTTTTGACCCTAATGTTTTAACTCAAGGTTCGCCGGCTGATTTAATCAATAAATATTTAGAGAGCCCTTCAATGCCGTTTTTTAACAGGGCAATAAGCGGTTTATATCCGCCGGGCTCTTTAATAAAATTATTAATGGCGGTGGCGGCTTTAGAAGAAAAGATAATAGATCCAAATTATGAATTATTTACTGAAGGGGAGATAGTGGTTGTAAGCCCTTATAACCCAGAAGAAAAATGGATTTTTAAGGATTGGAAAAATCATGGCTGGGTGGATATGAAGAAGGCGATAGCGGTTTCTTGCAATGTTTATTTTTGGGCTGTCGGCGGCGGCTGGGAAGAGGTTTCTGGTTTGGGGTTATCAAAAATTCAAAAATATTGGGAGCGTTTTGGATTTGACCGGAAATTAGGCATTGATTTATATGGAGAATCTTCCGCAATTTTACCGAATGCTGAATGGTTGGCTGAAAATCGGCCTGATGATCCTCTTTGGAAATTGGGTGATACTTATAACATTTCTATCGGCGAAGGCGGTTTGGCTTTGACACCGCTTCAAATGGCTGCTTATATTGCTACCATTGCCAACAACGGAGTTTTAATGCAACCTCATCTTTTAAAAACAGAAACGCCAAAAGAGAAATTAAATTTAAATGTTTCTCCGAAAAATTTAAAAATTGTTCAGGAAGGGATGAGAGAAGTGGTTTTGTCAGGGACAGCTACTTCTTTGAAAACATTGCCCTTTGAAGTGGCGGGCAAAAGCGGTTCGCCAAAAGTTTACGTAAAAGGTAAAGAAACATACCATACTCTGTTTGGCGCTTATGCCCCCTATGAAGATCCCCAAATTGTAATTTTAGTTTTTATTGAAAACCCAATTTCAACCACAGTGGCTACTTTGCCGGTAGTGGCAGAAGTTTTAGAGTGGTACTGGGATAATAGAATTGAGAGTAAATAATACATTTTCTTTATAACATCAAAATAATATCAAATTTATGGAAAAAAATTATATGAGTCCAGAGAGATATAAATCTCTCAAAGAAGAATTAAAAGAACTAAAAACCAAAAAAAGAAAAGAAATAGCCGAGATGCTTCAGGAAGCGAAAGAGCTTGGCGATTTAGCTGAAAACGCGGCTTATCAAGAAGCAAAAAACTTGCAGGAAACGTTAGAATCCAGGATTTTGGAATTGGAATTACTTTTAAAAGACGCTTCTATCATTTATCACTCCTCAAAAAATAATGGCAAAATAAGCATAGGTTCAAAGATAGAAGTCCAGAATGTTGACAAATCAAATGTTAGGAAGGTTTTTACTATTGTTGGGTCCCAGGAAGCCAATCCTTTAGAAGGCAAGATTTCCAATAAATCTCCGCTTGGACGCGCGTTTTTAGGACGCAAAAAAGGGGAAACAGTACTTGCCAAAACGCCTCAAGGCGAGGTAAAATATAAGATATTAGAAATATCTTGAATTTTACCTATCGGCAAAATATAAGATATTAGAAATATCTTGAATTTTACCTAGTCTCTTTCTGCTATTCTGAGCGAAGCGAAGAATACAGAGGAGAACAGTTCTCCTCTGTCTCATACCTATCGGCAAAATATAAGATATTAGAAATATCATAGAAAATCCCAATAACCAAGAGACAATAACCAAACAATAATCAATAACCAATAACCAAACTGTTTGTATCTTGTATCTTGTAATTTGTTTCTTGTTTGGACCCTTGTTTCTTGTATCTTGTTTCTTATAAATTTATGTTAGACGACTTAATCAAAGAACGGCTTAAAAAATTAGAAAAACTTAAAGAGAAAGGAATTGATCCTTATCCAGAGAAAACTAAACGCCAGTTTTCTATTGACCAAGCTTTAAACAATTTTCCCCGTTGGGCTAAAGAGAAAAAAAAGATTATTCTCGCTGGAAGAATTTGGGCGATTAGGCAGCATGGCGGCGCGATTTTTGTTGATATTAAAGACGAGAAAGCGAAAATTCAGCTTTTACTCAAAAAAGATGAGTTAGGCGGAGAAAAAATGAAGTTTTTTGAGGATTTTTTTGATTGGGGAGATTTTTTAGAAGCTCAAGGAGTTCTTTTTAAAACAAAGAAAGGAGAGAAGACTCTTTTGGTTCAGGGTTTTAGGTTATTGGCTAAAAGTTTAAGGCCTTTGCCTGATACTTGGTATGGGCTTGAAGACGCCGAAGAACGTTTTCGCCGCCGTTATCTTGATTTATTGGAAAATGAAACAGTAAAAAAGAGGTTTATCCTGCGCGGCAAAATGATCTCCGCTATTAGAGAATTTTTAAATGAAAAAGAATTTCTTGAAGTAGAGACGCCGATTTTACAGCCGTTATACGGAGGAGCAAACGCCAATCCTTTCACTACTTATCTTGAGGCGTTAAAAATGAATCTTTATTTGAGGATAGCGCCGGAATTATACTTAAAACGCCTTATTGTCGGCGGTTTAGAAAATATCTACGAGATAGGCAAGTGTTTCCGCAACGAAGGCATTGACAGAGAGCACAATCCTGAATTTACAATGTTAGAACTTTACAGCGCTTATAAGACGAGGGAAGAAGCGATGAAATTAGTGGAAGAATTGTTTAAATTTTTAGCCAAGAGGTTTCAAAAAGAATCTCCATCTGGTAAAATCTTTCTTAAAAAAAAGTGGGGGAGAGTTGGTTATGAAGATTTTTTGAAAAAAGAAATAGGGTTAACTTTTAAAGACGAGAAAGTAAAATGGCAGCAGAAAGCAAAAGAAATGAGGATTGAATTAAATAAAGATGATTCAAAGGAAAAAATATCCGAAGCGGTTTTTAAAAAATTAAGAAATAAAATTACAGAGCCCACATTTATCATAGACCACCCTTCAGCCATTTCTCCTTTGGCAAAAAGATTACAAGAGAATCCCGATAAAACAGCTCGTTTTCAATTGATAGTTTCTGGTTTGGAATTAGTCAATGGTTTTTCTGAGCTTAATGATCCAAGAGACCAAAAACAGAGATTTGAAGAGCAGGCGGCAATGAGAGAAAAAGGCGATTTAGAAGCCCATCCGCAGGACTTGGATTATATTGAGGCCTTGGAATACGGAATGCCCCCAAGTGCCGGTTTGGGAATCGGCATAGACAGACTGGCAGTTATTTTTACTGACGCCCCGTCGCTAAAAGAAGTTATCCTTTTCCCGTTTATGAAACCACGGAAATAAAGAATCTAGAATTTAGAAGATAGAATTTAGAATAAGATATGGATTTCTCCATACTCTCCTATTCTTTATTCCCATTCCAGATTCTAGATTCCAGATTCTAAATTCTAAAACTTAATTATGTTAGACATTAAACTCATTAGAGAACAACCAGATAAAATAAAACAAGGCATCAAGAAAAAAGGCGCCGATATTTCTTTAGTGGACAAAGTTTTAGAATTGGATGCTAAAAAAAGAAGTTTATTGCAGGAGATAGAAGCAATAAGAGCAAAGAAAAACGCCACAGAGAAAAAAATAACTGAGGAGAAAGACAAGGAAAAAATAATTCAGGTGCTGAAAGAAGCCAAAGAATTTCTTCTTCTCAAAGAAAAAGAGATGGCTTCCATTGAAGAAGAGTATAATAAGGTGATGAGCTTGATTCCTAACCCTCCTTTGGATGATGTTCCTGAAGGCAAAGACGATAAAGAAAATGTGGTTCTAAGGGAAGTGGGCAAAAAGCCGCAATTTAATTTTGTTCCTCAAGATTATCTGTCTTTAGGGGAGAATCTAAATATGATTGATGTTAAAAGAGCGGCAAAAATATCAGGTTCTCGTTTCGGGATTTTGAAAAATGGCGCCGCTATTTTAGAAGTGGCTTTAATCAAGTTTATTTTTGATAAATTGGCTAAAAAAGGGTTTATTCCGATAATCCCTCCCGTTTTAATTAAGCCTCGTCCTTTTTGGGGAATGGGTTATTTAGATAGAGGGGCGGAAGAAGTTTATTATTTGCCCAAAGACGATCTTTATTTGGTAGGCACTTCAGAGCAGATTATCGGGCCGATGCATCTGGACGAGGTTTTTCAGGAGGAAGAATTGCCTTTGCGTTATGTTTCTTTTTCTTCCTGTTTTAGAAGAGAGGCCGGATCTTACGGCAAAGATACCAAGGGAATTTTAAGGGTGCATCAATTTGATAAAATAGAGATGTTTGTTTTTTGTAAACCGGAAGATTCAGTAAAAGAACACCAACTTTTGCTCTCAATTGAGGAAGAAATAATGAAAGATTTAAAAATCCCTTATCGGGTATTAAATATCTGCGCCGGCGATTTAGGCGATCCTGCTGTTGCCAAATATGATATTGAGGCTTGGCTTCCCGGGCAAAACAAAGGAGAAGGGGAGTACCGGGAAACTCATTCTACTTCTAATTGCACTGACTTCCAGTCCCGGCGCCTAAATATCAAGTTTAGAAACAAAAAAACAGGTAAAAATGAATTGGTGCATACTTTGAATGGCACTGCTCTGGCCTTAGGAAGAGGAATTCTCTCCATTATGGAAAATTATCAAACTAAAGATGGAAAAATACAGGTGCCGCGGGCTCTTTGGCATTATACCAACAGAGTAAAGATATTTTCCTAACGCAAAATTAATTTTATGAGAAGAACGCGTAACGCTTGGAGGGTTTTTTGGTCTAAACTCCAGCTTCTTTTTGCTGTTATTTTTATTATTTTTTTAATCACCTTCATTTATTGGTTTTTGTTTATCTCTCCTTATTTCCAAATTAAGGAGATATCAATAGATGGTTATAATCCGTCTCTCGCAATTTGGATTGATTTATATCTCCGGCAAAACAATAACCGATTTGTCCCGTTTTGGGCTTATGCTTTCTGCCCGAAATACCTGAATAACTATAAAAGTTTTTTAAATTTTTACTTTTCTGATTTAGAGGAGACTATTTTGGAAAAATTTCCAAAGATAGAAAAAATAGTTATAAGTTCGGGCTGGAAAGAAGGCGTTCTGAGCTTAAAGATTAAACAAAGAGAAATTGCTTTTCTTTGGTGTCTTCAAAAAAAGTCAACCTCAATCATTGAAAGAGAAAATAGTTTGTTGGAGCCGGAAGAAACTAATTTTTTAAGCAAAAGCGAGGAGTGTTATTATTTGGACAAAAACGGCATTATTTTTGAAGAGGCGCCAAAAACTCAGGGTTCTTTTCTCAATAAAATTTTAATCACCGAAACCCAAACGAGACCCCTCGGGACCAAAGTGATTGCTCCGGAAAAATTAGAAAAACTTAATCAGGCATTTGTTCTCTCGGCAAAGGAAGAAAGCCCGATTTCAATCAACTATTTGGAGATGAAAACAGAGAATTCTCAGGAGGTGAGATTAGTTGCCAATGAAGGTTTTGATGTTTTTTATAATCTCAATGATGATTTCAGCGAAATATTAAAAATAATAGCCGGAATGAAAGAAGAGCAATTAAAAGGCAGTTTTTCCAATTTAGAATATATAGATTATCGCTACCCTCCGAAAATGTATTATAAAATTCGCTAATGAAATTATCAGGATGTTTTGCTATAATATATTAAGCAAGAAATTCTGTCTTTTAAACTAATAATTATGAGCACAGAAGAATTGGACAATATCAAAGAGCGAATTCAGGTTAAAAAAGAACAGTTATCCCGAGGGCAACTGGAAATTCCGGAAGATAAAGAATTGGTTAAAGAGAGCATTGAAGAAAGAATGGAAGGATCTCTGAAAGAATTGCCGCCAGGAATGGAAGAAATTGGGCCTGGAATGGAGAAAAAAATTCCTTCGCCGGATGACCTTTATATTGGAGAGAAAATATCTCCTGATGAGATTATGGAAGAAGCCCAAATCAAGCTTTCAGAATTGATAACTATTGCCTTAGAAGAGAGCATTCCCCAAGCGGTCACGACAGCCTTAAAAACCGGCAATGCTTTTTTAATAGATAAATTGAGAGATTCTTTAGTGGATAGATATTATGAGAAGCTAAAAGAAAAAAATTTAATCTAAATGTTTATTTTTTTGGGAATTTTATTAATTTGTTTTGCTGTAATTTTATTTTTCCTTTTGAGAAGAAGAAATTTTCGTTTGGAGATTAAGAAAACTCTTAACTACCAGTTGTTTTTAATAAGCGTCCCCCGCGATTTTTCTCCAGTTGTTGCCGCTGGCGGTTCTGGCGAGGAGAAACAAGGCGCCTTCACAAATTTTGTTTCGGTATTTGAACAGACGTTGGAAAGTTTGAGTACATATAAAAAAGAGATTATTTTTGAAATCGCCATTTCTAATAATTCTTCAGAAATTTGTTTTTACGCGGCTTGCGCAAAAAAAGATGTCCAGTTTTTTGAGAAAATTCTTTCAGCTTCTTTCCCTTATGCGAGAATTGATCCGGTGGAAGATTATACGATTTTTTCGCCCAAAGGGGAGACTGCTGGCTTAACTTTCAGATTGAGAGAACCTTTTGTTTTGCCGATAAAAAGTTTTCAACTTTTTAGCCAAGATCCTCTAACCGCGATTGTCAACGCTTTTTCTAAAATATCTCCCCAAGGCGAGGGAGCCGCTTTTCAGGTAATTATTAAGCCTGATACCACTGGAAAGATAAAACAAATTACCGATATCAAAAAAGGCCTTTTAGAAGGCAAAAGTTTGAAAGAAGCAATGGCTTCGCCCCTTCGGTCGTCATTGAAAAGAGAGCCGGAAAAGAAGCCTGATGAAGAATTAAAGCCCAAGCCGGTTGACGAGAATTTAGTAAAGTTATTAGACGAGAAATCTCAGTTTTCTCTTTTTTATACCAATATTCGGCTCTTAACTTCAGCCGGGACAAAAGAGAGGGCCGAGGAATTATTATCTCATTTAGAATCTTCTTTCAGCCCTTTTAGCCGCTCTTTGGGCAATAATTTTATTTCTTCCAAAATTAAATCAAAGCAATCTTTAAAAAAATTAGTTTATGATTTTTCTTTTCGGCTTTTTAGGAAAAAAGAGGCGATGTTTTTAAATACGGCCGAAATAGCCACTATTTTTCATTTTCCTCATCCTTTTTTGGATAATTCCCGGATAAAATGGCTTAAAGCCCGGAGCGCTCCCGCTCCTTTGAATTTGCCTCAGGAAGGTGTTGTTTTGGGAACCAATGTTTATCAAAGAGAAAAGAAAGAAGTCAGGATTTTAGACGAAGACAGGCGCCGCCATTTATATATTATCGGCCAGACAGGAACTGGCAAGACATCCTTGATGCAAAATTTGTTTATTCAGGATATGGCTCAAGGCAAAGGCGTTTGTTATTTAGATCCTCATGGCGATACTGCCGAATATTTAATGGGTTTAGTTCCGGATTCAAGAATAAACGATGTTATCTATTTCAATCCCGGGGATTTTGAAAGGTCTTTTGGCCTCAATATGTTGGAATGGGACACCCATTATCCTTTTCAAAAATCTTTTGTTGTTAATGAACTCTTGGAGATTTTAGACAAACTTTATGATTTAAAGACAGTTGGCGGCCCTGTTTTTGAACAATATTTCCGCAACGCCCTATTGCTTTTATTAGACGACCCTCAAGAAATCCATACCCTAAACGATTTGCCGCGTATTTTAATAAATCCGGACTTTCGCAAGACGCTTTTGGAAAAAACGCCTAATCCAATGGTGAGGGAGTTTTGGGAAAAAGAGGCGGAAAAGGCAGGAGGGGATTTGGCTTTGGCTAATGTCGCTCCTTATATCAATTCAAAATTAAATCCTTTTTTGGCCAATGATTTGGTCAGGCCGATTATCAGCCAAAAACAATCAGCCATAGACTTTAGGAAAGTGATGGACGAAGGGAAAATTTTGATTATTAATCTTTCCAAAGGATTGTTGGGGGATATAAACAGTTATCTTCTGGGAATGATTGTGGTTGGCAAGTTGATGATGGCCGCTTTCTCCCGGGTTGATATTTCGGAAAGCCAAAGAAAAGATTTTTATCTTTATATTGATGAGTTTCAAAATATCACTACCGACACCATCGCCACTATTTTTTCCGAAGCCAGAAAATACCGCCTTAATCTCGCTGTTGCCCACCAATTTTTGGCTCAGCTCAAAGAGCCGATTGTGAAATCAGTTTTTGGAAATATTGGGACCATAGTTTCTTTTAGGGTAGGCAATGATGATGCCGAAATACTGGCTAAATATTTTGCCCCGGTTTTTAACGCTTATGATTTAATTAATCTTGATAATTTTAATGCCTATGTCAAATTGACGATAGAGGGGCAGACTTCACGGGCTTTTAACGTTAAAATCAATAAACCGCTGGAAACTAACAAACAAAAAGCGGAATCTTTGAAACAGCTGAGCTCTTCAAAATACGCCAGATCCCGCGAAGAAGTAGAAGCCGAAATCCGCAAGGGATATTAGTAATCTATTAATGTCATTGCGAGTGAACCAGCAGGGGAGCGTGCTTGCACGCCGAAGTGCGTTACGGCACGCAGGCGTGGCAATCTCATAGTCCATTAATGTCATTGCGAGTTCCGACTTATCGGGACGTGGCAATCTCAACAATTTAACAATTTACCAATTTATATTTCCGTGTTCTCCTTCCAATTCATAAAATTTCTTTGCGTGGGGCTTTTGAATACCGGGGTTGACTTCGGTATTTTAAATTTATTGATGTTTTTGACCGGCATTACTTCTGGAATCGGCTACTCTCTTTTTAAGGCGATTTCTTTTGTGGCGGCTGTTACTAACAGCTATTTTTTTAACAAGAGATGGACTTTTCAAAAAGGAAAGAGCTTTGAAAAAACAGAATTCACAAAATTTATCACCATTAGCTTAATCGCCTTTGGAATAAATGTGGGCGTGGCTTCGCTATTGGTTAATTTTGTAAAGCCGATCGGCGATATCTCTCCTTATCTTTGGGCAAATTTGAGCGCTGTGGCGGCAACAGTTTTCACCACCCTCATTAACTTTTTTGGCTATAAATTCTTTGTTTTCAAAGACAAATAAAAACTTTCATTTTCGCCTTCCTAATTCTCCCATTTCCTGCTATAATATCTTAGGCCTTACATTTAAACTTTTACTTTTTGTCTTTTGATTTTTTTATTATTTATGCCCCAATTAGTTTTTTATCGAAAATATCGCCCTCAGTCATTTTCTGAGGTCATCAACCAAAAAAATATCATCAAGACCCTTTCCAACGCCATTGTTGGGGGCCAAATTTCCCATGCCTATCTTTTTACCGGCTTAAGGGGCATTGGTAAAACAACAGTTGCCCGTCTCTTGGCAAAAGCGTTAAATTGCCAAGGCCGAAAGCCAAATGAATTTGAGCCCTGCAATAAATGCGAATCCTGCGAAGCCATAAAAAATGGGAACGCCCTTGATTTGATAGAAATAGACGCCGCTTCTAACCGGGGCATTGAAGACGTCCGCTCCTTGAGAGAAAATATCAAATTTCCGCCGATCAGTTCCAAGTATAAAATTTTTATTATTGACGAGGCGCATCAAATGACAAAAGAAGCTTTTAACGCTTTGTTAAAAACTTTGGAAGAGCCGCCTTCATATGTCATTTTTATTTTGGCGACAACAGAACCCGATAAACTGCCGGCGACGATTCTTTCGCGAGTGGAGC
Source organism: Minisyncoccota bacterium (assembly GCA_041654015.1). Lineage (GTDB taxonomy): Bacteria > Patescibacteriota > Minisyncoccia > UBA6257 > UBA6257 > JAQTTC01. The sequence goes on from JBAZEI010000004.1 coordinate 21,567, forward strand.
GCTATGATTTTAAAAAATTAAATTTAGACGACATCATTGATTGTTTGAAATCCATTTGTAAAAAAGAAAAAATAAAATTTGAAGAAGAAGCCTTAAGATTAATCGCTTTATATTCAGAAGGGGGATTGAGAGACGCCCAGTCATTATTAGGGCAGATATCATTAGTGACAAATCAAAACATTACCAAAAAAGCCGTTGAAGAATTGGTGGGGGCGATAAATTTTGAAAAAGTAAAGAAATTTATTGACTGCCTGGCTAAAAAAGACAAAGAAAAAGCGATGGAATTTATCAATGATATTTATGACGAAGGGTATGATTTGGAAGTTTTTAATAAAGAAGTTTTAAACTATTTGAGAAAAATCCTTCTATTAAAAATTTCTCCCAGTTTGGGCAAAATACTGGAAAAAGAGGCAACCAATGAAGAAATGACGATTCTCTTTAAACAAGCTCAGGTTTTTGACACGCCTTATTTGGAAAAACTCCTTAAAAGATTTATTGAAATTCAGCTTCAATTGAGAAGAACGCCGATTCCGACTTTGCCTTTTGAATTATGCATTAGCGAAGAATTGTAAATGATTTATTGCCGGGTGGTGTAGCGGTAGCACGCCGCGCTCTGGACGCGGAAACCGGGGTTCGAATCCCTGCCCGGCAGCTTTTAAACTGACAACACAGTTGTCATCCTGAGTCCGCCAACTGGCGGACGAAGGATCTCTTTTATACCTTTATACTTTCAAACATCAAAACATAATCTATGATTCTTTCAGGCAGAGATATTAAAAAATAATTAATTACAAACAAAAAATATTATGATAAACATAGAAAAAGGATTCTCCTTTGAATTTCAAAATAAATTTAACGAGAGCCAAGAAGAATTAAGCAAGAAAGTTGACGTTGTTTTAGAAGAACAGGAAAAGGAGCAGAAAGCGTCCTTAGAAAAATTAAATTTATCTAATGAAGAGAAATCTGTTTTTGAAAAAAGCAAAGAAAAGACAAGAAAAGCCGCTTCAATCTTCCTTGTAGGCGTGATGATGGCGACTTCTTTTTTAGCTGTTGGTTGTAAAGCTGAAAATCCCAAAACAACTATTCAAGAGCAGACTAAGATTGAATATGTTGAAAAAGCAAAAGAGGTGATTCCACAAGAAGCAAGAGAATCTTGGACAGCTGTGGCTCTTGATTCAATGGGATCGTGGAAGGAAACGGAAGAAGGATTCATCGTCTTTATGAGCGCGCTTGATATTTATGAGATTAGTGAAAAGAATTTAGAGGAATTTAAAGAAAAACTTGGGGATTATATAGTCCAATATTTGTACACGAAATCATCGGAGGATATAGTTTTTATAGATAAATACGGAAAAGAGCTTGGTCCGCAAGAAAGAGCCTGCGAAATGCTGGAAATGCAGATTAGAGCAAACACATTTGGAAGAATTGTTAAAAAAGATGAGGACTTCGCTAAAGGCCTTTTTAAAAAATCTTCCCAAGAAAAATGGGACCAGGCAGGAGATCACGTTTATTTTTATCAAACTAACGAATCTACCGAAGTTCAAGAATCTCCTGCTTTGGATCACTTAGAGCCTACCTTAAAATCAGAAACTCAAGAAACACCGGTTTCTCCTTTGGAGAATCCTTCGGAAAATCCTTCGGTAAAAGATGATACCGAAGTTAGAGAAAGTCCACCTCTGGATCACTTAGATCCTACCCTAAGGCAATAATAAAAATAAAATGATAATTAATAAAAAGATTTTTTCAGCTTTAGGAATAGAAAAACTGCCCGAATCAAAACAAAGAGAAATAGCGGTTCGGCTTGAGAATATTATTTTAGATAAATTATCTGCGGAGGCGATAAAAGAACTGTCTTCTCAAAAGAAAGAGGAATACATTAAAATTCTAGAATCTGGAGAGCCAAAAGATATTTATATTTTTCTTTCGGATAATATTTCTAATTTTGAAGAAATAGCCGAAAAAATAGCTTTTGAGGTTGTGGAAAATTTCAAAGCAAAATTAAATAAATAATTAAAATTTATGATTAAGCCCCACCGTGAAAATTCTAATGTAAAATAATTATATTTTTTAATGTTGCTTGTAATTGTTGATTTATGAATAGGTCTCAATATGGTTTTTCTAAAATTTGGATTATAATCATTATTCTTGCTTTTTGCGTTGGTGGATTTTTAATTTGGCGGTATTTTGGGGCGTCGAAAGAAGCGGTTAAAATGTTTCAGGGAAAAGACTACGAAATAAAATATTTAGCTTCTAATCAACCGGCAACTCAAACACGGAATATTCTAATATACTCTAATCTCACAATCCAATTAGAAAATCCCGACGCTCCGGAATCTATCTCTAACCGCCCGATAAAATTAGTTTTAGAGATTTTTAAAAAAAACCTTGATTCAGGCGATATTCAAAAAATTATAGAAATAAAGCAAAATGAAAGGCCTGCTCATCGCGGTATTTTTGCTGAAAAAAGAGGTAATTATATTGTGGTTTTTGGCTTAGGGCAAACTGCCCGAGAAGAAAAGATATTTGATCTTTCAGGCAATTTGCTGCAAAATTTTGAGTTTCCGCCAAATTTTGACAGCCTTAGTCCCTTGGTATTTGCTGAAAACAATGAGCTTTACGCTTATACAATTCTTCACAATTATTCAAATGAAGATACGGGAACAATAAAAGAGGAAGAATGGGGAACAGTTGTAGTTAAAAATCAGCAAGGGAGGGAAATGATAAAGTTATCAATGGCAGAATTTAAAGAAATAACCAACACTGAACATCTTTTTAACGAACTTAATAAATATTATCTTCCCGAATCTAATTATCTAAGCCCTGTTGGGTTTAGAGACAGCCAAAATCTTTATTTAAGCCTTCAGCCAGATTTCCATGGCCCAGTGCCGGGGTATTTATTTGTTCTAAATTTAAAAACAAAAGAAATTAAAGAAATAACAAATATAAGGGAGAAAGAACTCGTGAAGAACCTTGAATATACTCTTAACCCCCAGATAGGTTTGGCTTATGGAATGAAGCAAGAGCAAATTGGCTTGGAAGGAGAGCTTGGCAATCCTCCCACTGAATTATTTTTGATAGATTTAGATAAAGATGAGTATAAAATTATAGTTAAAGAAGAGGAATTATTGGCTGGCAGCTGCATAATAGACAAAAATGGCCAATATTTGGCATTTAATTTTACTCAGCCCGTTTTTGCCAAAGAAAGTTCAGAAGTAAAATTGTATAACCTGAAAACAAAAGAAATTACATCTCTTGGCAAATTGGATGATAATGTTTTTATCAAAGCCATTTTAAATAACGGCGCATCACTGGTTTATACAGATAACGATGGCGAGCTTTATTTATTCAATGTTTTAACGAAAGAAAACAAACAAGTTTTTGATAAAAAATACCAATACATAGGCATTTGGGAGTAACTCAATAGCCACGCCCCTGTATTTACGCAGAGCCGCCCTATAAAGACAAATAGAAAAATCTGTGGTATAATAGAAATAATTTAAAAATATGAACCTATTTCAAGCTGCTAAGCTTTCTTCTGTTGATAAACACTGGACCAATTAACCCAACATATTCAGAAATTACAGGAAAGGGAGGAAAAGAATGAAGGCAAAAATAGAAAGCAAGGATAAAAGAAGAGTAAAATAATAGCAAAATTATAACAAATATTAGTTCAGAATAAAATAAAACTAAAAGGATAGATTTATGAGTCTAAATGAATTATTGAAATTCAAAACAATTGAATGGAGAAAGAGTGGGTATCGATCAGATTATCCTGTTATTAAGGAAATTTTTGAATTTAATTTTGGAGATAAAGAAAATAATAATTTAAATTATTTAAGAAAAGCTCAGTTTGAAGCGTTAGAAGTTTATTGGTATCTGAGATTAGTAGAAGATACTTCTCATATTTTCGATTTGTATAAAAAATACTTTCGAGGGAAAGAAATATTAGAGGCATTAAATATTAGGCTTACACCGGAGGATTTAGAAAAAATTGCTTTTTCAAATGGAGGAGGAATAGGTACAGTCTTTAAGAAAATTAGAACTGATAGCAATTTTGTTAAAAAATATCACCTTGAAGGATTACGAGAATCATTATTTTTAGATTACCCCAGTTATATTTTAGCCTTAGCAATGGGAGCAGGTAAAACTGTTTTAATAGGTTCCATTATCGCTACTGAATTTGCTATGGCATTAGAATATCCAGATAAATCTTTTGTTAAAAATGCTTTAGTTTTTGCTCCCGGTAAAACAATTTTAGGAGCCTTAAAAGAAATTTCTGATATTCCTTATGAAAAAATTTTACCTCCAAGATTATATAAACAATTTATTAGTACTTTAAAAATTACTTACACTCGAGATGGAGAAAAAGATATTCCCATTATTAAAGGTAGTAGTTTTAATGTTGTTGTTACTAATACAGAAAAAATCAGGATTCAAAAACAAACAATCACTAAAAATTTATTACATGGATTACTTCTAAATCAGGGTAGAGAGGATGAAATTAAAGAAGCTGTTGCCAATCAACGCCTCCAAAGTATTGCTTCTTTACCAAATTTAGCTATTTTTTCAGATGAAGCACATCATACTTATGGTCAGGCAATGGAAAAAGATTTAAAAAGAGTTAGGCAAACAGTTAATTATTTAGCTGATAATACAAATGTTTTAGTAGTTATTAATACTACAGGTACCCCTTACTTTAAAAGACAAATTCTTAAAGATGTCATTTATTGGTATGGATTATCTCAAGGAATAAAAGATGGAATTTTAAAAGAGGTAAGAGAAAATATTGTAGCTTATGAAGATATTTCTGATAAACAATTTTTGGAAGATATTGTTTCTGATTTTTTCAAAAATTATGAAAATGTCAGAATTTATGATGGTAGTCCGGCTAAATTAGCTATCTATTTTCCTCAAATTAATCATTTAAATTTAGCTAAACCAATGGTCGAAAAAAATGTAATAAAATATGGATTAGATCCATCGGTCGTTTTAGATATGCATAATGAATCTCCTGAAGAAATCAAAGATTTATTTGATAACCGTATAAATGATCCAAATTTACCATATCGAGTTTTTCTTTTAGTTAATAAAGGCACAGAAGGATGGAATTGTCTTTCACTTTTTGCTACAGCTTTAGCGAGAAAATTAACATCGAGTAATAACTTTGTTTTGCAAGCTGCTTCTCGATGTTTAAGGCAAACTCCTGGAAATAAATATAAAGCGAAGATTTATCTTTCAAAAGATAATGTTTCAATTTTGGATAGTCAGTTAAAAGAAACCTATGGAGAATCATTAGAAGATCTTAATGCAACATCACAAGAATTTATTAAAGAAAGAGCTATTTTGAGAAAGATTAATATTCCTCCACTTGTTTTGAAAAAGAGAGTTCAAAAAGTAGTACCGATTGATATAAAATTTAATTCACAAATACAGATTCAAAAACCAACTATTAAAGAAAAAAATCAAGTTAAAGAAATTCTTACTCTTGATGATTTTAACCAAAAGAAAGTTTTAATTACCATTGACCAACAAAAATTAAAAACAGAGCCAGATTACATTGATATTTATAGTTTAGCGGTTGAACTCTCTAGTTTATATCGTTTACCTTTAATGGATATATATCAACAATTAAAAAATATTTATCCCAACGGAGAAATCTCAGAATTAGAATCATTAGAAATAAAAAAACAGGTAGAAAATCAAATCAAAAATTACAAAATTATTACTGAAACATTGGAACAAGCGTTAGCTTTAATTAAAAAAGAAGGGTTTAAAGAAGAGAAGCAAAACAATAGATCAATTTATGTGACAGAAATTATTTTTCATAAAGACAGAGCCGATAAATTACTTTTAAGTTATGAACAAGCATTACAAAAATTTAAACAGAAGCAATTACCTTTTGGATTTCATTATTCACCCTATAATTTTGATTCCGGACCAGAAAGAGAATTTTTTGAAAGCGTTTTAAGAGAATTAAACGAAAACCCGGACCAAGTTGAAGATGTTTATTTTACTGGCGCAATTGACGACCCGAATAAAACGGATTTTTTCTTTGAATATAAAGACAAAGAAGGAAGATGGCACAATTATACCCCTGACTTTTTAATCCGGAAGAAAAACGGTAAAATGTTGATAGTAGAAATAAAAGGCGAACCATTTAAAGATAAACAAAAGGAAAAAGAAATGCGACAAGTAGAAAATTTAAACCCAGACAGGTTGAAATATGAAATCTTAGAAACCACTCGCGAAGAGTTAACTTTTAGCGAAATAGATAAAGTTAAAAAGTGGATTTATGCAAGAAAGTGAAGAACAAAAAGCGTTATTTAATGTTCCGGATAAAAAAAGAGAAGAAGAAATAGAAATATATCATGATGAGGGTTACGAAAGAAAAAATAATCCATTTATCCATCAATTTATAGCAGTACCCATTCGTTCAAAAGAATTACTTTATTCTCTATTAGAGTGTATTAGAAAAAAATATGATAAGAATAAAAATTTAACAATCAAATGGAGCAAAATAAGAAAGAATACATTTGCGCGTAACAAGATTGCTAAGGAATGGTTAGAATTGTTACAAGAAGCAACTTATCAAAAAAGTTTTAAATATTGTATAAATTCTAAGCCAATTTTTAAAAAATCTCTTGGTATTAAAATAAGCACTATTTTCATTAATTCTTTAGATGATTTATCTGATAATTTTTATGAAAATACAAAGACACCAGGAGAAAAAAGAAGGAAAAAATATGAAAGTTTAATGCGTATGGGTATCCAAGGATTAACTAGTTTTTGTTTTAATCCTGAATATACTAATTATGATAGGGTGTTTATTAAAAGGTTGTACACCGATGGAGAGTATGGAAGTATTCCGATAGACGGCAAGAAAATTATTAATAAATTGGAATGGAATAGTCGAAATTATGTTCAAATAGATGCTGATAAAATAGAAGGAGTTAAAAAGGATAAAAACAAAACAGCAGAAGTGGATTTTGAAGAGTTGACTGATTTAGTTTTAGGAGTTACTCGTTATTTGTGTGGCCATGAGGAAAGAAACGAGATAAAAGATAAAATAGTTGAACCAATCAGAGAAGTATATAATAAAAAGGAAAGAAATAAAAAAGGTTGGGAGGCAAGTGGGCATTATAGAACATTTTCAGTAAGTCGATGTGAAATAGAAAATGGAAAATTAACATTTAAGAGAATGCCTATTATACAAGATGAAGAGATTTGCGATCGTAATATAAATCAAATGCAATTAAATTTATTTTTAAAACTATGCCAAAACAACGACCAAAAGAACAAAAAATTAAAATATCTCCCATAAAAGGCAGGCCGATGTTAAATTGGGTTGGTAAAAAGCCGCTTGATTATGTAAAAGGTTATCCAGCAGCTTTGATGGAAGTATTTGATCCCTTAAAAACAAATTTAAAATACGATGTACCAAAGTACGAAAATTTAGAAAAAAACTGGCAAAATCTTTTGTTCTATGGCGATAACAAAGATGTCTTAGCTACGCTTTTGGAATTAGGTTTTAGAGGAAAGATTGATTTGATTTATATTGATCCACCATTTAAGAGCGGTGCTGACTATATAAGAAAAGTTGAACTTCGAGGATTGAAAGAAACAAAAACTGATATTGATGACGCTAATTTACTTCAGCAAACAATGTATTTTGACATGTGGAATAATGATGCTTATTTACAGTTTATGTATGAGAGATTAATTCTTTTAAAAGAATTATTATCAGAAACCGGAAGTATCTATGTGCATTTGGATTGGACGGTTGGACATTACATAAAATTGATATTGGATGAAATATTCGGGGAAGATAATTTTAGAAGTTCAATAGTATGGAATACCTCGGTTCCAGAAGTGGCAGGATTTAAATGGCTTTCAAATAATTGGATTTATTCTCAAGCAATAATTCTTTATTACGCGAAATCAAAGGATTTTATTTTTAATAAAGAATATGTTGAAATTAGGCAAAAATCGGGAGATATTTCAAAAAAACCAATAAGTGATATATGGAATGATATAGAAAATTTTAGTGGTTTCTATGGAGCGAAAGATGTTAAGACTGGTTTTCAAACTCAAAAACCAGAAGCGCTTTTAGAAAGGATTATTAAAGCATCTTCTAATCCCTGTGATTTAGTTTTAGATTGTTTTATTGGCTCTGGTACTACTGCAAGAGTTGCTCAAAAGTTAGGTAGAAGATGGATAGGTTGCGACATTAATAAAGGCGCCGTTCAATTAACCTCAAGAGAATTACAGAAAATTATTTTAAAACAAATAAAAGACAAAAAATCTAAATATCCTTCATTTACAACTTATCAGGTTAATAATTATGACTTGCAACTTTTGCGTACCGAAGCAATAGAATTAGCAGTTCAGTATATTGGTATCCAAAGGACCAAAACCGACTCTTTTTTTGACGGCATTCTAGGAGAACGTTTAGTCAAAATCATTGATTTTAATCATCCATTTACTTTATTAGATTTTCAACTAATCCAAGATGAATTAAAGAAAAGACCAAATGAAGATAGGAATATAACTGTTGTGTGTTTAGGAAAAGAATTAGCCGTTGATCCAGCAATTGAAGAATGGAATAAAAAACATCCGGTAAATAAAATTAAAGTTATTGAACTTAAAACCGATAAAAAATACGGCAGTTTTTTAATTTATGAACCTGATGAAGCAAAAGTTAAAATTGAAAGAAAAGGTAATAAAGCAGTTATTGAAATTTTAGATTTTATCTCGCCAACAATCATTAAAAGGTTAAACATTGATAACAATCTTTTCAAGGTTAAAATTCCTGATTTTAGGTCTATGATCGATTACGTTTTAATTGATACCAATTATGACGGGAAAACATTTCATATTATCTATTCCGATGTTCCAGAAAAGAAAAGTGATTTAATTAAAGGAAAATATGAGATAGAAATTCCAGAAGATAAAGCCAAGATTGCCGTAAAAATTGTTGATATGCTCGGAGAAGAAAAAATAATCCCTAAAGAGATTTAAAAAATGGTGAGTAAATACGATAATTTAAAATTTTTCAAGAAAACAAAAGCTAGGGCAAATCATATTTGTTCAAATTGTGGCGCACAGATAAATAAGGGTGATATTTATTATCCGGAAGTAATAAAAGATAAATTTTTACATTCATTACATAACAAAAAACTTTGTAAACATTGTTATGAAAAAATTGGTAAGTGAAAAATTTGTTATAGAAAGAATAAAAAAATATCTCGCACCGCAATGGCAAGTTGTTTCTCAAAAAGATTTACACGAAAAAGGATGTGATCTTGTTTTGAAAGACGTTAAGAACAAAAGAAAGGCTAGAAGATTTTTAATCGAATGTAAAGGAAAATCTTATGCAAAATCGGCGAAATCAGTCAATGAAACAGTTTGGCTATATGCTTTAGGTCAATTGATTACTAGAATGAAGGTTACCGAAGCTAAATATGCTTATGAATATGGTTTAGGATTACCAAAAGTGAGCGCTGATAAGGCTTTAAAAAGAATTCCTTGGCAAGCTGCGAAGCAACTATGTTTATTTATCTTTTCTGTAGATGATGATGGAAAAGTTACAAAATATTCACCAAAAGATTTTAAAAAAAGTTCAAAAACAAATAATAAAAATTTAATTTTGGGAATAAAAGTATGGTAGCCCATGATGAAAAATTCAAAGAATTTTCTGAAAATTATAGAAAGTGGTCGGATAAAGAACTTTTTGATTTTCGAAAAAAACAAGTGCAATATTTATTCGCAGGTATGGCTGGTAGTCAAGACCAAGAAGAACGGAAGGCATTAATCGAATTAGTAGATAAAGAATTTGAGATGCGATTTAAAAAGAAAACAGTAACCATAAGTATATTGGCTTTAATAATTTCTTTTATTTCTATAATCATTTCAATTTTAAGTTGCAAATAAATATAAAATATGACCATAACATTAGATACAAATTGCCTGATTGACTTAGAAGAAAAACGAAATGGTTATGTATCAATTGAAAAAATTACTAATGCATCGAAGCGGAAAAAATTAGATGTAGCAATAGTTGCTATCAGTGCAATCGATAAAAAAATCCATAGCAATTTTTCAGAATTTCAACAATGGTTAGAAAATTTAGGATTATCTCATTTAACAATTCTAAAGCCTCTTGCTTATACAAATATTTCTTTTGTTAATTGGTGTGTAGTAGGGGGTGGTATCTTGACGGAATTAGATCATAAAATTCATGATATTTTATTCCAAAATTTACCTTATTCATTACCGTCCGATGATTTAATGTCAAAATGGGTTAATGCAAAAGCAGATGTTTTAATTATGTGGGCCCATATATGGAATAGACGAGAAATTTTTATAACTAGAGATAAAAATTTTTTAAAAGATACTAAAAAACAAAAATTAGAAAAATTAGGTGCGGGAACAATTTTAACTCCTGAAGAATTTTACAAGAATTGAGGAATTTTTATCGGAATTTTTATCGGAGTCGAACTTCCATAAATTAATATTAGGATGAATAAGTATACTAAAAGAGAAAACAATTTGTATCATCCTCAAAGTAAGGAGCCTTTTAATATCAGCAGATCTGCGATTGAGATGTTTGTAGAATGCCCTCGGTGTTTTTATTTGGACAAAAGATTGGGTTTAGGCAGGCCCAGTATGCCTGGTTGGACTCTCAATAGTGCCGTGGATAAATTATTAAAAAGTGAGTTTGATATTTTAAGAAAAAATGGCGAAAGGCACACTTTAATGAAAGAATACAAAATTGATGCGGTGCCCTATAATCATCCTGATTTGCCAGTGTGGCAAAATACTCGTTCAGGCGCTTCAGTGATTCATACCCCAACTAATTTAAAAATTACCGGCGCTATCGACGACATTTGGCTTAATAATCAGACTCAAGAACTTCATATTGTTGATTATAAATCAACCAGTATTGATGGAGAGGTCTCTTTGGATGGGGAATATAAGGAGAGCTACAAAAGACAGGTAGAAATTTATCAGTGGATTTTTAGACAAATGGGCTTTCCAGTTTCTAAGACTGCCTATTTTGTTTATGTTAATGCTTTAAAAAATTTACCAAAATTTGATGGTAAATTAGAATTCAAAAGCACCATTTTGCCTTACGAAGGAGATGATTCTTGGGTGGAACCAACCATTTTTAAAATTAAAAAATGTTTAGATTCTAAAATTATTCCTGCTCCTAGCGATGATTGCGAATATTGCGCTTACAGGCGCTCTATTGCGCAAGAATTAGAAGAAAAATAGATGAATTTTTAAAAATAAAATGTGGAAGAATTAATTGAAAAATGTTAATTAAAGTTAAGGTTTTTCCTAATTCAAAAAAGGAAGAGATTATTAGAAAATCAGAGGATAGTTTTGAGGTTAAAGTAAGAGAGAAGCCAAAAATGGGTATGGCAAACAGGAGAGTGGTAAAAATCCTCGCTTCTTATTTTAAAACCCCGGAAGCAAAAATAAGGTTAGTAAAGGGTGCAAAACAAAGAAACAAAATTTTTGAGATTAAAATTTAAAAGCCCAAACTGTGAAAAACATTCTAATATTCTTGAGAATGTTGGAATGTTGAGTATGTTATGTTAAACTGAATGATATGAAAACAACCAAACAACTTGAAAGGTATTTTAAAGGAGCGGCCAATCATCGACGATTAGAAATTTTATTTTTGGTTGCTGAAAATGAGGGAATATCTTTAGAAGAAATAGCAGAAACTTTAAATTGTAATCTTAAGACGGTTTCCGAGCACACAAGAAGACTGCTTCAAGCGGGTCTATTGAACAAAAAATATCGAGGCCGATTAGTAGAGCATTCATTATCGCCTTATGGTAAGATGTTTATTGAATTCTCAAAGAAATTCTAATATTCTTGAGAAAAAGAAATTTTAAATAGAGGGGCAAAGAGGTTAAAACTTTAAGAAAAGGAAATTAATTGAGGGTTTGCTTTGGGCCTTTGGCCATAGTATAATTATTTATTAAAGGTTAAGTCAAAAACGGTAAATTTTGAATTCATTTTTCTCTATTTTATTTTTTATTTTATATTCTCATGATTTTATCAGACCGCGATCTTAAAAAAATTATTAAGAATAAACAGCTTGTTTTTAAGCCAAGTTTAAGCAAAGACCAGATAGGTCCGGCTTCGATTGATCTGAAATTAGGGCCGATTTTCAAGAAATTTAATATCTCCAAGCAGTGCCTTTTGGACACCAAAAAAGAATTGCCTGACAAAGATTTTATTATCACCAAAAGAGTGAAGCCGAACGAGCCGTTTATTCTCCACCCAAATGATTTTGTTTTGGCGAGCACCAAAGAATATATTAAAGTGCCAAATAATGTAATTTTGAAAGTTGAGGGCAAAAGCACTTTGGCAAGGATGGGGATTTTAGTCCATACAGCCGGCTTTGTGGACCCTGGATTTGAAGGCGCTTTGACTTTAGAAATCAGCAATCAATCTGATTTGCCGGTTGCTTTATATAGAGATATGTATATTTGCCAGATAGCCGTAGAATATCTTTCTTCTCCGGCAAAAATTCCTTACAACAAGAGGAAAAAATCCCTTTATTCAAAGTCGCAAGGCCCTAAAATCGCCAAAACCAATAATTTATTTGATAAATCAACAAAATAATAGTATAATCAAAACATTCCGCGGTAGCTCTCCGCCTCCGCCAGCTGGCGGATTTGGCGGAGGTAGAGCGACTAGCTAACCACCGTTTTAATATGTATTTTATATACGCTATTTATAATCAAAAAAATAATAAAATTTATGTTGGACAAACTAAAAATTTACAAGAAAGATTAGATTTACATAATAAAAAATTTTTTAGTAATAGTTATACTTCAAGATATGAAGGAAAATGGATTTTAATTTATTCCGAAAAAGTAACCTCAAGAAAAAACGCATTGATTAGAGAAAAACAATTAAAAAGTTTTCGAGGAAGAATGTTCATTAAAAAATATATTCCGCGGTAGCTCAATGGTAGAGCGGCACGCTGTTAACGTGATGGTTGTAGGTTCGAATCCTACCCGCGGAGCCATCCTTCGCTAAAGCTACGGAATGGCAAATTCTCTGCATAATGCCAGAAACATATTAGACTCCATCAGGCCTTAAGCCTATGGAGTTTTTTAA
>JBAZEI010000005.1:0-30626 GCA_041654015.1 Minisyncoccota bacterium
GTACATACATAACTAATTTTATAATTTTTCCACCTACGCCTCAGCTTCGGGAAAGCTTCAATAAACGAACAAGGTCACCGACGCTCCATAGCTATGAGCTATGGCGACGGAGCGCTTCGGCGGACAAGTAATTTCCAATTTTTAAATAATTTGTCATTGCGAGGGGCGAGTGAAACGAGCGACGAAACAATCTTGCTCTCGGCGGTTCGCAATGACAGATGGGATTCATCATTGAAATGAAATTGTCATCCTGAGGAACGAAGTGACGAAGGATCTCTGGGTTTATCCCAGATACATTAGTGAATTTCTCGCATTCGCGAGAGATTCTTCGCTCCGCTCAGAATGACAGGAAAGGAAGTTGTCATCCTGAGCCGAAGGCGAAGGACCCGCCTGCCTTGCTTCGCAAGGCGAAGCGGGCAGATCTCTGGGTTTATCCCAGATACATTCATCATACTTCACATCTCTAATTCTCTAAAGCCGGGATTCATTCTCTTAATAAGCTCTACTTTCTTTTTTCTTGTCCATCCTTTTATTTCTTTCTCCCTTTGAATAGCTACTTGAGGGTCATCAAAAACCTCATAATAAATTAACTTATCAATATTGTATTTTTTAGTAAAACCGGGCATCAGTTTATTTTTATGTTCATATAATCTTCTAACCAAATCATTGGTAATACCAACATATAACGTGTTTGATTTATTAGTAAGGATATAAATATAATATTGTTTTTCAAACATATTGATGGGGCTTTATTTTCTCGCATTCGCGAGAGATTCTTCGGCCTTACGGCCTCAGAATGACAGAAGAAAAAGTTGTCATCCTGAGGAACGAAGTGACGAAGGATCTCTGAACTTGTTTCAGGTACATTAGTGAATTTCTCGCATTCGCGAGAGATTCTTCGCTCCGCTCAGAATGACAGGAGGGCAAGTTTCATAGGAGAACTGTTCTCCTATGTTTCAACCTCCTATGTTTCAACTTACGGCCTCAGAATGACAGAGGGAAACAAGGGATTCTTCCTCGTCCGCCGTAGCTTTAGCGAAGGCGGGCTTGCCCGCCAAAGCCTGTAGCTTCAGGTGGCGGCAGGCGGGGCTGCGCTCAGAATGACAGCTAATTATTTTTTTATCTCTAACTTTGCTGAAAGTATATTTTTCACATTACTTACCACCAAGGATTTAAATCTTTCTTCCAAATCCTTATAAAAGAAATAACTCTCTTTCTTATATTCTACCAAAGAATCTTTTCCTCCGTAAGCCCGGAGAGAGGTGGAGTCTCTTAAAAATTCCATTTTTTCAATATGCTCTATCCACAAAGAATCTAAAATCCTCAAAATAATCGCTTTAAAAATATCCAATAATTTTTCTTCTTCAATAGCCGCTACCTTTTCTTTGAAATTCTTTTCTGGAAACTCCTCGTTAAGCTCTTTGAAAATATCTTCAATGTAATCTTTTAATTGCTTTTCCGCCGCTTTTTCTAAAACGCCGTCCCTAATTCTAAAAAAAGCAATTCGCTGTTTATTAATGACATCATCATATTCCAATATATGTTTTCTGATGTCAAAATAAAATCCCTCTATCTTTGATTGGGCAGATTCTATTGCTTTGGTCACCATTGGATGTTCTAAAGGTTCATCTTCGGGCCACCCTAATTTTTGCATCATTCCAGATAAGTATTTTGGGGCAAAAATGCGCATCAAGTCGTCTTCTAGGGAGATAAAAAACTGGGAAGAACCAACATCGCCTTGCCGCCCGGACCTGCCTCTTAATTGATTATCTATCCTCCTCGCTTCATGCCGCTCAGTGCCGATTACATGAAGCCCGCCTAATTCTAAAACTTTTTCTCTCTCCCTCTCGTCTGGAGGATTGCCGCCTAAAACAATATCCACTCCCCGGCCAGCCATATTGGTAGCCACTGTCACCGCGTTTATCTTGCCGGCTTGAGCAATTATCTCTCCTTCTTTTTCGTGGTTTTTGGCGTTTAAAATATTATGAGCTACTCCATCTCTTTTTAAATATAAACTTAATAATTCATTTTTTTCCACTGAAGGGGTGCCAATTAAAATTGGCTGGCCTTTTTGATGCCTTTCTTTTACCTCCCGAACAATAGCTTTTAATTTTATCTCTTGGGTGCCGTAAATTCTGTCTGGCAGGTCTCTTCTAACCATAGGTTTGTTTGTCGGAACAACAATTACTTCCGTATTATAAACTTTTTTAAATTCTTCTGCCGAAGTAAAAGCTGTTCCGGTCATTCCTGATAATTTTTCATAAAGACGAAAATAATTTTGCAAAGTAATCGTCGCCACTGTCCGGCTTTCTTTTTGAATAGGCACTCTTTCTTTCGCTTCAATTGCCTGATGCAAGCCACCGGAATATCTGCGGTCCGGCAATAACCGGCCTGTAAACTCATCAACAATAATAATTTTCCCGTCTTTGACAATATAATCACGGTCTTTTAAAAACAAATAATTCGCTTTAAGGGCTGTTTCCAAATGATGGACATATAAAAGGCCTTTTTCGTCAAAAATATTAAAACCAAAAATTTTTTCAAGCTTGTTAAGGCCTTCTTCTGCCAAGGATACCGCCTTGTCTTTTTCATCAATCGTAAAATCCAAATCTCTTTTTAACTGGGGCACTATCTGCGTAAATTCCTGATACAACCTTGCCGCTTCATGGTCAGGAATAGAAATAATTAACGGTGTCCTCGCCTCATCAATTAAAACGCTGTCTGCTTCATCAATAATTACATAATGATTCCCTCTTTGAACTTTCTCATTTAAAGAGGAAACTAAATGGTCGCGCAAATAATCAAACCCGAATTCGCTATTAGTGCCATAAGTAATATCTGATAGATAAGCCTCTTTTTTATCAACTGGCCGGAGGAATTCTTTAAAAACCTTAAACCCTCCAAGCTCATCCCTCTGCTTATCAATTTCTTTTCTTTTTTCTAATTGTTCTAATTTATACTGCGAATCATAAAGATAGCTTCCTTCCTGGCTCAAGCAACCGGTGGTTAAACCCAAATAATCATAGATTTGCCCCATCCAGACGGTATCTCTTTTTGCCAAATAATCATTAACCGTCACAATATGAGCTCCTTTGCCGCTAAGGGCGTTTAAAACCGCGGGCAAGGTAGCAACCAAAGTTTTCCCCTCGCCGGTTTTCATTTCAATTATCTTTCCTTCATGCAAAGCAATGCCCCCTAAAAGCTGAACATCAAAATGACGCTGTTTTAAAGTGCGTAAACTTGCTTCTCGGACTAAAGCAAAAACTTCAGGCAAAATAAAATCCAAACTACTGCCTTCCTGAACTTGTTCTTTTAAGAATTTTATTCTCTTTGGAAATTCTTCCGGCGCTAAATCAGAAATTTCTTTTTCTTTATCATTAATCTCGGCAATAATTTTTGATTTTTGCTTTTGATAGCGGCTGCTGGCATCAGGAAAAAAAATATCTAATAGGGACATATTAATAATAAAAAAGTCAAAAGGCAATCCGCCAACTGGCGGACGAAGGACCCGCCTGCCTTGCTTCGCAAGGCGAAGCGGCTAGGCCCGCCTGCCAATGCCTATCAATCGAATTTTATCAAAATTAAGGATAATTAGAATAAATCATACATTTCTCACCTTAATTCGGTAGAAAGGCTATGGCGGGCAGGTCTCTGAACTGACAATGAAATTGTCATCCTGAGCCGAAAATGACAAAGAATTTTGGGACGTCCGACGTCGTTAATTTACGAGGTCGGACCTCGTGAAATTCGCGAGAGATTCTTCGCTACGCTCAGAATGACAAATTATTAAAAAAACTGAAACGTAGCTGTCATTGCGAGGAACGAAGTGACGCGGCAATCCCAATGAGATTGCTTCGCTCATTTGCTAATTCGCTCGCAATGACATTACTCAATTGCTTCGCTACGCTCAGAATGACAAAGAATGTTTGGAAGTCCGACTTCCAAACATTGTAAATTGATAATTGTAAATTGAGGCAGAGATTGCTTCACCGCTTCTCAACGGCTCACAATGACACTCAATGGCAATGAAGCAATTTAACAATCTAATTCCAGATATATTAATTTTACCAACGGAGTTTTTCTTTGAAGAAACGGCCTAATTTTTTAAATCGGTCTTCTTTTAAATCCTGCTCTTTAACAATTAAATTCTTTAAATTATTTCTTAATTTTTTAGTAACATCCTTGATACTGTTTCCTTCTACTTTGCAGGCAATATCTTTTCCCGGAATTGCAAATTTTGCCTCAGCAAAAAAAATTTTCCCAGTTTGTTGCTGCGAAGTAATTCTTCCTATATTCACCGTCAAATCGGCCACATCTCCATAACGTTTAGTTATTCTTTCTAAAGTTCTTAAATTTTTCTCTAGATATTCTTTTTGCTGGTCTAACAATGTAATATTGATTGGAATAATTCTTATATTCATTATCTTAATCTTACATCATCTTAATCTTACATCATAATTCTTTCTAAAACAACCCCCGCCCCTTGATAAAATCAAAAGGGCGGGGTAAACCTTCACGCCAAATCAACAGATTAATAAACATATCTTCTATTCTTAAAACATCTGTGTAAGGCGTGGAGACATAAAGCAAAAAAATTTATCTCCTTTTAGCTCTTTTCTTGGCTTTTTTTACTGGTTTCTTGGCTTTCTTAACGGATTTTTTTGCTTTTTTAACTCTTTTTTTGGCCATTTTTTTGATTATTGCTCCCCGAATTAGTTTTTATTGCAAGCAGTTTATTTAATTTAGGAGCAAAATAATTATTTTTTTCAAACAGCCGACCGGCCCTTAAAGGGTTATCCAAAATGGATGCTGTTTGGGTCCACTATTTAATTTATAATTTATAATTTTAAATGATTTAATAATTCAATATTTAACAATTGAGAAATTAAAAAATTATTTTATTTATTCTCTCTTTTAATTTTAACTCTTAGAAACACAATGTCAATAGTGGATAACAATTATTTCTTCTTCCAACTTAATTTTAAATTTTTTATAAACTTTTTCTTTGCAAAGATTTATTAAATCTAAAATATTTTCTGGTGTCGCCTTGTTTACATTTATAATTATATTGGCATGACTGGAAGAAATCATCGCCCCGCCGCATTTTTTGCCTTTAAGACCGCACTGTTCAATAAACCAACCAGCAGAAATTTTTCCTCCTTTGATTACCGCTTCTTTTCTATACTTAACCGGCGCTTCTTTGGCAAAGATATTTTTGAAAACACTGCCGGCTGAAGGATATTTTAAAAGACCCCGATTGATTTTGTATCTTCGGTTCTCATTAGCTTTTTTGATAATTTCTTTTCTTTTTCCTTTTTTTGTTAAGACTTCTGCCTCCCAAATAATTTCTTTATTTTGCTTAAAAACGCTCTCTCTATATTTAAATTTACAATCTTTGAACGAATAAATTTTTTCCTGATAAGTTTCTGGGTTAATTGTTTTAACTTTTTTTAGACAATCTGCCATTTCATTGCCAAAAGATCCAGCATTGCCGAAAATCGCTCCGCCGACTGTCCCGGGAATTCCAGCCACCCATTCTAATCCGCTAAATTCCAAATCAATAAATTTTTTTAATAATTCCTCAAGCATCATCCCGGCTCCGACGACAATTGCCTTTGGATAAATTTTTCTTATTCTGTTATTCCTAATTTTAATCACCAGTCCCGGATATCTCTTTTCGGCAAACAAGATATTTGAACCATTGCCTAAAATAAAAAAAGGCAAAGAATTTGCTTTAGCCCATTTTAAAGTTTTAATTAACTGTTCTTTTCCAGAAACAATCGTAAAATACTTTGCCTTTGTGTTTATCCGAAAGGTATTGTAATTTTCTAAAGAAACATTCTTTTTAATCCAAGAAGGAGATGAGTGCTTCATCAAAAATATAAAACTAAAATAAAAAACTAAAATAAAAAACTAAAATAAAATATAAAACTAAAGTGGGGCTTTGGAAGGGTATACTCCAAAACTATTTGTCTTAAGTGAGTGCGCATCTCCCAAAACCCCAATTAAATTTTAAAACATATTAAGCAAAGAAGCAAGTTTTAGCCAATTCAATTTATTAAAACCAACTATTTATTGAAATTAAAAAAATTTCCGCCCTGCAAAACAGGGCGGAAATAGCGACAAATAGCCGGGTCGTCTTGACGAAAGATAAAATCCCGCATCAAAACAACTCACACTCACTTGGGCTTATTATAGCAAATTTTTTAAAAAATAGCAAGATTTGTCGTTGTCATCCTAAGTCGAAAATGACAAAGAATTTTGGGACGTCCGACGTCGTTAATTTTATTATGAAACACAGGAGAACTGTTCTCCTGTGTTTCATATATTTATTAGAGGGCTCGAAGATATTGTTGAAAAAACCGTCTCGCAGGTCGAAGCGGGCATGGTTTTCCGATATAATCGGAAAGAGCGAGACCGAGAGCGAGCGCGATTTCCTCGCTGGGGAAATCGATAGCGTGTTTTTGAAACAATTCTTCGAGCCCTAATGTGTCGGTATCTCAAATGGTATCCGCCACGCTTTTAACACAATAATAATATCAAGAAAGATATTCCTGTTTTTCAAATAATAAAAATCATATTTTAACTTTTCTTTGGCGTCTTCCACCGAAGAACCATGAGGATAATTTATCTGCGCCCAGCCAATAACTCCCGGCTTGATTAAAGCCCGAAATTGATAAAAAGGGATTTCTTTTCTAAAAAGTTCTGTTAATTTTGATTCCTCAGGCCGCGGCCCAACAAAAGAAATATCCCCTTTAATAATATTTAAGGCCTGGGGGATTTCATCAAAATGCAAAAACCGCAGAATTCTGCCGACACGGGTAATCCGCGGGTCGCCTTTCAATGTCCAAGCCGGCCCAATTGAACTCGCTTCTTCCACCATTGTCCTAAATTTATAAATATAAAACTCTTTACCCCTTAAGCCGCTGCGAATAGATTTGTATAAAACCGGCCCCGGCGAATCTATTTTAATCAATAAGAAAATTATCGGCCATAAAGGCAAGGATACAATAAATAATATAATCCCTCCAACTAAATCGCTCCCTCTTTTTAGGGTATCATCTAACTCCCAATTTTTATTGTAATAATTCTCTAGAAACCACTGAAAATTAAGAAGATTAATAGGAATTGTTTGGGTGACCATTTCGTAAAAATCAATTAAATTAATAATTTTTATCTTGTAATAAATATCTGAAAATTTTGAAAGAAGGGAAAATAAATCAGAAGACAAAGAAGGATCAATAACCAAAATATCAATTCCCTTGTCCCTCATCTCTCCTATCGCTTTTGTTGGGTCCTCTTTAACATTTTCAAAACTCAAGATTTGCTCTATTTGATAGCCCAATTGCGGATGCTCTTTCAAAAACATTTTTATTTCCCCGGCTTCAACTGAATCAGAAACAAGCCAAACTTTAATTCGGGGAAACTGAATTAAACGGTTGAAAAGCCCTCTCCAAATCAAAAATAGAATTAAAGAAAAAATGATGGTCAAGAACAAAACTATTTTTGGAGCAAGTGAAGGAACAAACAAATAAAAATAGGCAACTGCAACGACAGCTCCAATAGCGAATAGCTTCAATACCATCTCAAAAAACTTTCTCCGGTTAGCAGTGTATCTTAACTCGTAAAGATGGCCGATTAAAAACAAAATCACCCAAATAAAGAAAATGAAAGAAAATGGCAATAAACATTGCTTAAAAATTGCGTAATTAAAAGGCCAGCCATGCCTGATTATTATTGCCAAAATCAAAGCAAGATAAGAAATAATTAAATCGCCGATTATTAAACAAAAAGTTTTTATTTTATTCTGAAGCATTATATTAAACGCTTGCCGCTAATTATACTAATTATAATTTTAAAACTTGAAAAATCAGAGCAACGGCGATCGCCGTATAACCGCCGGCAACCACATCGTCAAAAACAACTCCCCAGCCCCCGTAAACATATTCAATAACATTGGCGGGGAAAACCTTCACCGCGTCAAAAAAACTATAGATTAAAAAAATCACCGAAAACATTTTTAAGGGCAGATAAGAAAACCAAATTGTCGCCGTTAAAACCCCGATGACCTCGTCAATAATGATTTTTTTACAATCCTTTTTCTGAAAAAGTTTTTCTGCTTCAGTGGCTAAAGGAACAGAAATAATAGCAAGAGCCAAAGTAAACACTCCCTTTTGCCAAAAAGGCAAGGGATGAATCAAATAAGCGACTATGCTTCCAAAGCCGACGCCAAATAAGCCGGGAATTAAAGGGACATAACCCAAACCAAAATCAGTGGCAAAAAATTTTATAAAAAAATTCTTCAAATTATAAAAAATCTTCAAAATTAAAAAATTATTCTAAAAATCATTCCTGAGAAACGCGAGGTTTTACTCCTTCGTCAGAAAAAGTGTTTTTATAAAAAGAATGAAGGAGTCCAAAAACAAAAGCAAAGGCAAAATGCCAAATGGTCAGGGTTAAATTAATCGCTGCTCCGCCTGCCATCATCCTTAAAATATAATTAAGTCCGGCGAAAAGAGAGCAAAGGTATCTTACATGCTCCAACCAGAGCGTATAGGCCATATTTATCATTAAATATGCGACAGCGATAACCGCGAATTTTAAATTAATCTCTAAGCTCAGCCACAAACCCAAAATTATCAAAACCAAGCTGATAAAAAGCGCCGCTGTCGGATTTAATTTGCCAGAAGCAATCGGCCTTTTTGATTTTTCCGGATGCTGCTTATCTTTTTCTTGGTCCAAAATATCGTTAAAAAGATAAGCCACGCCCGTAAATAAGCAGAACAATAAAAACGCTTCTCCAACCTTCAAAAACAATTGACAATCAAAAATCAAACCGCTAAATAAGAGAGGCAAAAAGACAAAAAGATTTTTAATTAATTTTTTGGGCCGAAAACTAAGAAAGATATAATAAAGAGTTTTCATAATTATAATGTTAATTCTTGTTGCGGATTTTTTTGTTTAATAAATTGAGTTATCTCTGAAACAAATTCTTTAGCAACGGTGAAAGCATCAAAGCCCGAGCCGCTCTTAACATTGCCAAGTAGGCATAATTATATGATGCCCCTGTATCAATATCTAAATTTACTTCAGCAACTCTTATATCTTTTAAGGTTCTTGCCAACTGTTTATTTACTTGATCAAATCCTATAGATTCTTCTTTAATAAAACCAGCGTCTTCATATTTTTTAACAAATTCCTTCATATCAAATATATTTTATCTTGATTATTAATGTTCTCTAAAAAAGAATCCTTATTTTTTAATCTATCTTTATATTCTTTCTCGTCTATTAAAATATAATTAATCTCTCTCTCTAATTTTTTTTCTAACTGAGTTAATTTTCTAATTAAGGAATTTTCATCTATTGAACCAATTATGCACAAATCTATATCGCTTTGTTTTTGCTCTTCCCCTTTTGCAAATGAACCGTAAATAAAAGCGTTTTTAACGCCTTTGATATCCTTTAAAATCTTCTCTAATTCCCCTTTAGCGCCTATTGTTTTAAAAAATATGTTTTTTAGATCTTTATAAAGAGGATACTTCTTATTAATTTTAAAAAATCGGTTATTTCCTTCATAATAACTTTCTAAAATACCATCTTTTACCAAATTATTAATATCTCGCTGAAAAACCCCTGGCTCTTTACCTAAAAAACGAGATATTTGGCGAAGATAAAAAGCGTTTTCTGGATGATTAAAAAATATTTCTAAAATTAAGACCTGGTTTTTTGTAAAAGATGGCATCATGATATTTGTATGCTATTTACATACAATTGTATGCTTAGAACATACGATTGTCAAATTTCATTATTTACCTCTTTAATTTAAAATCTAAAAAATTAAAATTTATATAAGAAAGATAAAATAAAGAGTTTTCATAATTTAATTTATATTCTCCATATATTATACACTATTTTTGGCATCTTTTCTCAAAAATCCAACTATTCTTTTTATAATGCTTTTAACTTCTTCCTTCCTCGGCGCAAAAATATCAGCAAAGCTCATTTTTGTTTCCTGATAAAAGAAATAATAATGGAACCCGAAAACAAAAAAGTAACTGATTGTTGAAGTTATCGCCGCGGCTATCATCCCATAAGAAGGAATATAAATATAATTCAAAACAATGTTAAGAATAGCCGCCAAGAACCAGCAAACTGCAAGTTTCACTGGATATCCAGCGCTCAAAAAATACTGGCTTAAAACCGTGGAAACGGATAAAGCAATCAGCCCCGGCAAAAGCAAAATGATCGGCTTTACTGCCGGTAAAAATTCGGGGCCATATATTAATCCGATAAATAACTTAATAAAAAGTAAAACTCCCAGAGCCAAGATTAAAACCGCCAAAAAACTGAGCCGGGAATATTTAACCACTGATTCTTTTTTTGTCTTACTTTCGGCATTAATTCTGGGAAACATCACCGTAACAATTGAGTAAGGCAGAATAAAAAAGATATCGCCAAAAGTGGAAGCCAAAGAATATAACCCTGATTCAGCCATCCCTTTAAAAAAGTTCACCATATATAAATCCACCCGCAAAATCAAAAGAGAAAAAATGCCAACTAAACATATTTTAACGCCATAATTCAAAGACTGTTTTAAAACATCAAAATCCCAATTGAGGCTTAACCCATTTCTTAAAAAAACAAAACCCATTGGCAATAAAGCGTTAATCACATTTACTAATGCATACCAAAGAACAACGTAAAAAACATCCAATTTAAAAACCAATAACAATAAAATTACCCCGATTAAATTTATCAATTGGGTTATGACACAAAAAAGGTTAAATGTTTTAAATTTCTGCTCGCCTACTAAAATTCCAGAAAAAAAATTAAGCCAGAAAAGAAAAGGCAAAGATACTAAATAAATAAGCAGATAACTTCTCGGAATATTTCTAAAAAATATTGGCAATTCCAGCGCCAATATTAAAATAACTACAAAGAAAATGATGCCGATAATCAAGCCAAGCCAAAATGAATTGCCAATAATATGTTTTTTTTCAACACTTTTATTAGAAATAGCGTAAGTGTTGAATTGGCTGATTCCTAAATTTCCCAAGCTAATCGCCGTAGTTCCTATCATTGCAATAACCGCCAAAAGACCTTTGCCAGAAGGGCCTAATACTCGGGCAATAATCACGCCGATTAAAAAACTAAAAAACAAGACAATTATTCTTGAACCAAAAGTAAAAGAAATATGATTTAAACTAGATCCTTCTTCCTTTATTGAAGTCATAAATTATTATCTTGATTTAAAATCTCTGAATATCTTTGAGCAACATTTTTAATATCAAAAAGAGCCCTGTTTTTATTAATCCATTCAAATGATTGCTGCCTCAGCTTAATTGCTTCTTCTTTGTTTTCTAACACCCATTTTATGGCTTTAAACAAATCATCAACATTAGCCGGCTCTACCAAAATACCTGTTTCTTTATCTTTAATCAACTCTTTAATCCCGCCAACATTTGAGGCAATAACAAGTTTTTTAGAAACAAGGGCCTCAAGAATTGCAATCCCCAACCCTTCAGATAAAGAAGGAAAGACAAAAACATCAATCTGTTTTAAATATTTTCCAACATCTAAAACTTCCCCAATAAACTTTACGCTTGATAAATTATTTTCTTCTACAAAATTCTCCAAATTTTCTCTCTCAACGCCATCGCCAACAAAGATAAATTCAGGCAATTTTATTCCATAATTTTTCAATTTTTTAATGCTTCTAAAATATAGATCTGGCCCTTTATTTTATCTAATCGGGCAATAATTCCAAAAACCGGCTCCCAATTATCATCAGGTTTTTGAAAAGAAAAAAATTTTTCAAAATTCACTCCATTATAAATAACTTCTATTTTAGAATCAGAAACTCCAAAATATTCTATTAAAAACTGCCTAACATCTTCAGAAATAGCTATAATTTTATCTGCCTTTTTTAAAGCCTTCGTTTTTAAACGCTTAACAAAAAGACCCTTTTTAACCATATCATGCTGAATAGAAACAATTCTTTTGTCCAAAGAAATATTCGCTAAATATCCTAAAATATCAGATTGATATAAAGAAGTAACAATGGTGTCAGGATTGATTTTTTTTAAAAAAACAATTAATCTTAAAAGAATCAAGGGAGTGCTTAAAACCCATATCATTTTTGAAAAAACCGAGGAGGGATATTTTTTAGAGCCAGCAAAAAATATCAAACTTCCTGACTTCCTGAATTCTTCCTCCATTGGGCCAGATCCTAAAATAGTTATTACATTTATATCAAACTTATTTCTATCTAAATTTTCTAATAAATCCAATAATATCCGCTCTGTTCCCCCAATTAAAAAATTATTCCATATAAACACTAATTTCTTTTTTTGCATAAATGGCTAATTTTAAAAAAACATTGCTTGTTTCTTCTTATGCTCCTCCCTCAATGCGAGGGGCGCCGCAAAACATATATAACCTTTTTAAAGATTTTCCCCCATCTTCTTACTGCCTTTTAACGAGCTACCATAATATTGATAATATCTCGGCAAAAGAGGGCAATTGGCTTAAAGGGAAATATGTTTTTTATGATAATATTTCATTTTCCGGCTCTTTCAAAAACAATCCAGAAATAGTAAAGGAGAGTTCATCTCGCTTAATTTTAAACAAATTAAAGCATTTAGTAAAGCGGAATTGGTTTTTTGGAGCTCTCGGAGGGCTTTTTATTATTTTTTCTCAAATTTTTATGATTATCCATGCCGGGGGAAAAACCTTAAAAAAAGAAAAAATAGAAATAATGATTGGCTTTTCTGATTATGGACCTGCCATAATTTCCACTTACCTCCTCCACAAAATCACCAAAAAACCTTATTATATTTTCCTTTTTGACATTTATAAAGATAATTTTTACACAGTTTTTCCCGCTAATTTTTTAGCAAAAATCTTTGAACCCAAAATACTTAAAAACGCAGAAAAAATAATTGTTACCAATGAAGGAACATTAAATTTCTATACCAAAGAGTATGGACAAGGACTTGGAAAAAAAATTATTATAATTCATAATTCCGCTTACGCTGAACCTTATCTTAATCTTCATACTGACTACCAACCTACCCCGCCATATTCAATAATTTTTACAGGCACTATTTACTGGCCCCAAATAGGCAGCTTAAAAAACTTAATCCAGGCGGTCGAAGAAATCAATGAGTTCGATATTCAATTAAAAATCTACTGCCCTAATCCAAAAGACTATCTAAATAAAATAGGAATTACAGAAAGCAAAAAAGTTAAAATTTCAATGGCCCCGCCCGAAAAAATGCCAGAAATCCAAACTCAGACAGATATTCTTTTTCTACCTCTTTCTTGGAATACCAAAGGACAAAAGATAATTGACACTGCCACTCCCGGAAAACTCGCCGATTATTTAATTAGTAATCGCCCAATTTTAATCCATGCCCCATCATCAACTTTTTTAGCTCAATATGCTAAACAAAATAATTTTGCTCTTGTAGTTGATGAAGAAAATATAGAAAAATTAAAAGCAGCAATTAAAAAATTGCTTTTTGATAAAGAATTTTCTCAAAAACTGATTGAAAATGCCAAATCAACTTTTTTTAAAAACCACGATGCCAATAAAAATGCTCTAATTTTTCAAAGTCTTTTTAATGACAGTTAAAATATTAAGAATGAAAGGTTCTATTACGAACTATCTATAACTCTAAATTTTTTTAATAAAGAATAGACTACTTATAGTTATATCTGTTTCTTGATTAATTCTACTAATGATATCAGCTTTTTCTTGCTGAATTATTCGTTCAATTTCTTGAGGGCTAATTATATACATTTCTATTTTACTGGAAGGATTTTTACAAATTATTTTTTTAACAGTTCGGCACATTTTTAATAAGTAAGGAAGTCTCTTCTTAAGATAATTCTTTATATTCACTTTTTCTTTTGTTGTCACCTGAAAAACCATTATCCCATTAGAAGCCAATTTTTTAAGGCATGACCTAATATATAAAAGCGCATAAGTAGGATGAATGTGCTGAAAGGTTATATTTGAGTATATAAAATCAAAATAATTATCAGGAAATAAACTTAAATCCGTGTTATCGCTTACAAAGAAATAACAATTATTTTTAACATTATAACTCCTTGCAAGTTCTATCATTTTCTCAGAAATATCAACACCTATACTTTCTTGAAAAAAATTTCCTAAAGATTGAGTTAATCTTCCAACCCCACAACCAAAATCTAAACATCTCCCATAATTAATTTCTAATCCTAATGATTTTATTTTCTCTAAAATATCTAAAATTTCTTTTTCTCCTGTTTTAAAAAACTCGTCTAATTGCCACTTGTTATTTTTTTTCTCTGGATCAGAAAGAATAGCCCATAAAGCATCCTCTGTGGCAAGTTCATTCCAATTCTCTTTTAATTTTTCCAAATAGTTATTTGGCATAAAATTCATTAATTTTATCTATCACATATTTAACTTTATTATGTTCTAAATTATAATATAAAGGTAATCTTAATATTTTCTCGCTTTCTTTAGTTGTATAATTATCTTCTCCCACAAATTTCCCATATTTTAATCCGGCGGTAGAACTATGAAGAGGTATATAATGAAAAACTGCACAAATATTATTTTGCTTTAAATGGTTAATTAATCTGCTTCTTTCTCCTTTGTCTTTGCATTTAATATAAAACATATGGGCATTATGCTCGCATTCTTTAGGAATATATGGCAATTCAATAAAACCTTTTTCTTGTAAAGGTTTTAATCCATTATAATAAACATCCCAAATAGCTAAACGATTTTGGTTAATTGCTTGGGCTTGTTCTAGTTGCGCATACAAATAGGCGGCGCTCAATTCGCTAGGCAGATATGAACTTCCTATATCTACCCATGTATATTGGCTGATTTCTCCTCTACAAAATTTAGCTTTGCTGGTTCCCGCGTCTCTAATTACTTCAGCTCTTCCAATAAAATCTTTATTTTGAATTAAAATAGCCCCGCCTTCACCCATAGCATAATTTTTACTTTCATGAAAACTATAACACCCAATATCTCCTATAGTTCCTAAAAATCGCCCCTTGTATTTTGACATCACCCCTTGAGCTGCATCTTCTATAACATAAAGATTATATTTTTTTGCGATTTTCATTATTTTATCCATTTCGCAAGCAACTCCTGCATAATGAACTACCACGATCGCCTTTGTTTTGTTTGTAATTGCATCCTCAATTAAAGTTTCATCTATATTCATTGTATCCGGCCTGATATCAATAAAAACCGCCATAGCTCCTCTTAAAATAAAAGCGTTTGCCGTTGATGAAAAAGTATATGAAGGAAGAATAACCTCGTCACCTGCACGGATATCAATTAAAATCGCCGCCATTTCTAAAGCGTGGGTGCAGGAACTTGTCAATAAGGCCTTTGGCGTATGTAATTCTTTCTCAAACCAAGAATTGCATTTATCTATAAATGGACCATCGCCACATAATTTTCGGTTTTTTATTGCTTCTTTAATATATTTCTCTTCTTTACCTAAAAAAGGAGGGATATTAAACGGTATCATATTCATAATTCTCAAGGTTTTAGTGTTTTATTTTGAAAAATGTACTTAGGACTATCTGGTCCGCAATTAAAAATGACGTCTAAAATAGTCACTTGATGCTCAAAACCATTATATAATTGATTATATTCGGGATATTCATATTTAATATATTCTAATTCTATATTCGCTTTTTTAAATTTATCTTCTGAGATATAATTCTTTGCGGCAGGACCTGACAAATAATGAGTAGCATTTAATTTTTCACATATGTTAATTACTTTGTCATCTTTTGCGCCCGTGGTTTTTAACTCTACTGAATTAACAAATTCAGTTTTAATTCCGAGAACATTCGCAATTAATTTAGTTGTATATATATTAAATTGCGACAAATTTGTCCACTTATTTTTTAAATAAATATTTTCTAATATGAAATGGTATTCTTTTAGAAATGGCGCCTTAGAATAATTCTGTATTATTTTATTATAATGATTTCGCTGCCAATTTACCTCATTAGAAATCTCCATTTCAAATATTTTAGATTCCGTAGGTGCTTTTTTAACAGGTACTGTTAGCCATTCTAATCCATTGGGAGTTTTAATTTTATTCCGATTACGCCAATCGCGTTTTGTGTATTGAACATCTTCATGAAACACAAAAATATCAACCTGATTAATCATATCAAATACACCTTTCCACGGAATATAATTAGATTGAAGTATGGCGATTTTTTTCATTTTTTATTCCAATAAATCATTGGGAACTAATTCTTCCATCATATCCCTATATGCCCTGCCTTCACCCGGCCATTTGGTATAAATCCAGTCGGGACATTGTTTGCAGAAATCAAAGCCGGTAAAATCATTTTTCAAATGAGCTTCACGCAATTTTTGCATATATTCCCCCTGCCATATTTCTTTGATTGTATGATTTTTAAAATCAGCTATCTCCGATTTATGCTCCCAATCAACAGGACAAAAACCAATTGTGCCAATTGGGGTTAAAACAAGGCGCTCCCATGGATAGACACAAGGTTTTCGTGGGGTACTCTGAAAAAATTTATCCATTCTTTTTTTTATTTCTTTTTTAGCTCCACCCGCTGAATGAAGTTTGCGAATTACTACATAATGCGCTCCTTTATCCTTCCAAAATTTTTCGAAATCTGATGTTTCCTCTTTGTTTAAAGGCTGTTCAATAAAGCTAACCACCACTTTGCTTTTATAATTATGTTTTTTAATAAGATTAATGAGATTTAAAACATTTTTTCTTGTAACATTCAAGTTGCCATTAATTCTAATTTTAGAATAAGTTTCATTAGTAAAGGCATCAATGCTGATATCAAAAACATCCACGCCAATATCGAGCAACTTTTTCGCCTTTGATTCTGTTAAGAGCATTCCATTTGTTGTGAGATTAATTTTTGTCTTTGAATGTTTAGCGGCATATTCAAGCATTTTTTCTATTTTAGGATGAAGGAGGGCTTCCCCACTTGGAGAATATCTTAAATACTGGCAAATACCTAATCCATCAGTGGCAACTTCATCAATAAGTTTTTTATGCAACTCTACATCTAATTGAGCGCCGCTAAAGGCTTTTGATTTCACAAATTCACGATGAGGGCAATGAATGCAGGCAAGGTTACAATATTGAGTTACATCAACAACAATTTGTGAGGGAAACTCTGAACTTAGATGTTTTTGAAATCCATATTTAGGTTTGTCCATAATATTATTTTAATTTTATTTACTTTTTATTTACTTTGAAATATTTTTTCCCAATCTTCTTTTAATCTTTCTTCCGTAAAATGATTTTTAATTATATTGATATTTTTTAATTTTATTTCATCCGGTACTTTTTCAAATAATTCATCATCTAAATTATTATAATTATAAACTTTCAGCCCTAAATCATTATAAAACTTCCAAAAAGTAACATTATCTCTTATATAAACTTTTTTTCCTAAACCGAGTAAAAATAAAATATTGTAACCCGCCAGTTGGCCTTGAAAATCAAATATAGCGACATCAATCTTAGCTAATAATTCCCGGTATTTTTCTTGGGGTAAAAGTTCTATGATTGGTTTAAACTTTTTACCAAATATTTTTAATCCTTCTTGGATAATTTTATTTCTATAATCTTCATAACCATACGCCAATGGACAAATGATTTCTATTGCTTTATCTTTATATTTTTCTAATTTCTGAAAAACTTTTAAGTGATTTAGTGCAGGATCTGCTGAATGGCCAACTTGAATATAAATTTTTTTGTTATTCTTCTTCACTTTTAATAAATTAATCTCTTTATATATCCCATTAGGGTAAAGAAAGGAATAATAATATTTTCCTTTAGCCCCATACCACTTTTGAGCCAATTCGTATTCTTCTTTTATAAGAGCTATTATTCCATTCATATTTTTTATAACGACCCTTCTGGCGATTTCGTATATGCTTGACTTTAAATTTTTCTTTCTGAGTTTATAAAAGTACAAGTCTACCCCGAAGATTACCCAATAACATTTTTTAAGCAGCCAAGGTTGAAAAAAAAGAATTAATACTAACTGATAGTTAATTAAACCGTGCAAAATTACTTTTTCACTCTTAGATAACGCTCTTATCAATATTGATAAATCTTTAAAATTTTTTGATATCTTTTTTGCATTCCTGCTTAGATTTATCTTCTCCCTATTGGTTAAAATTAAAAATAAATGATCTCCTGAATTAAAATTTTTATTAATAAAATCTACATAGGGTTCGAAAAATAAAACATCCGGAAATATATGCAAATATTTTACTTTATTGTTTTTGCTCATACATTCTTTCATAGTATTTTAAGTAGTCTCCTGATTTGATTTTTCTCCACCAATCTTGATTGTTTTTATACCAGTCTATTGTCTCTTGCATCGCTTTCTTGAAGCTATATTTTGGTCGCCAACCAAGTTTTTTTATTTTTCTGGTATCAACGGCATAACGGAAATCGTGTCCTGGTCTATCCTTAACGTATTCTACCCAACCTTCATTTTTATTAAGCTCCTTTAAAATAATTTTAGTAATTTCTAAATTGGTCTTTTCGTTTCCCCCTCCGATGTTATATATTTCACCAATCTTGCCTTTAGACAAAACTAAATCAATGCCAGCGCAATTATCCAATACATAAATCCAATCTCGAATATTCATTCCTTTTCCATAAACAGGAACCTTTTTACCTTCTAATAAATTAGTAATAAAAAGAGGTATTAATTTTTCCGGATATTGATAAGGACCAAAATTATTTGAAGAACGAGTAATTAAAATCGGTAAATTGAAAGTTTTATAATAAGCCCTCGCTAATAAATCTGCCCCAGCTTTTGAAGCGGCATACGGACTATTTGGTAAAACCGAATTTATTTCTTTAAATTTTCCTTTTTTAATTGAACCATACACTTCATCGGTGGAAATTTGTACAAATCTTTGAATATCGTATTTTCTAGCGGCTTCAAGCAAGGTATAAGTACCTAAAATATCAGTTTTGATAAAACCCTCTGGATCTAAAATACTTCTGTCAACATGCGTTTCGGCGGCGAAATTAACAACAAAATCTGGCTTTTCTTTTTGAAAAATCTGATTTACTAATTTTCTATCGCAAATATCCCCTTTAATAAATTTATACCTTGGATTTTTTTCAATATCTTTTAAATTTTCTAAATTACCGCAATAAGTAAGTTTATCAAGATTTACAACCTGATAGTTTTTATATTTTTTTAGGGTATAGTGAATAAAATTAGAACCAATAAACCCTGCACCACCGGTTATTAAATATGTTTTTATTTTCATTTTTGTAAGAAAATTTTATGATTTTTCTGAAATTCTGATCAAATATTTTCCATAATCTGTTTTCAACAATGGCTGAGCTAATTCAATTAATTGCTCTTTATTAATAAAATTCATTCTATAAGCTATTTCTTCAATGCAAGCGATATATAACCCTTGCCTATTCTGTATAGTTTCAACAAAGTTTGAAGCATCTAATAATCCTTTATGAGTGCCCGTATCTAACCAAGCTGTTCCCCTGCCTAATATTTTTATATTTAGCATACTTTTATTTAAGTACTCTTCTAATATTGATACTATTTCTAATTCACCCCTTGCAGAAGGATTGATAGTCTTGGCTATTTTAATTACATTATTATCGCAAAAATATATTCCAGGAATGGCATAATTGGATTTTGGATTTTGAGGTTTTTCTTCTATTGAAATTATTTTTTGACGATTGCCATCAAGCTCAACAACACCAAAATCCTTTGGATTATTAACATAATAACCAAATATAATAGCTCCTTCCTTCAACATTACCGCCTTTCTCAAGGTATCTATTAAATCTGTGCCATAAAATATATTATCACCAAGGATCAAGCATACTGTATTCTGTCCTATAAATTTTTCTCCTATAATAAAAGCCTCTGGAATTCCTCTAGGTTTTTTTTGCTCTTTATATTCAAATCTTAATCCTAATTGGCTACCGTCACCCAATAACTCTTTATAGATTGGTAAATCTCTTTCCGTAGAGATAATTAGAATATCTTTAATTCCTGCCAACATAAGAATTGATAAGGGATAATAAACCATCGGCTTATCGTATATAGGCAACAGTTGTTTGTTTATTCCCTTTGTTATTGGATAGAGCCTTGTTCCGCTTCCTCCGGCCAAAATTATTCCTTTCATTTTTAATTTTTTTATATTTACATTATTTTTTCTGTATAACTACCGTTGATTTCAAATCATTTATCCAAATTTTTAAAATCTTATCACTTTGTTCTCCTATTAACTCATGAATCGCTCGGATTGCTCCGGGCTGATCAAAATTATAATCATGAAAAGCAATAATCCCAGTTGAAACCAATTTGTCCCATATAAGATAAAAATCATTCTTTACATAATCATAAGAATGATTTCCGTCTATATAAGCAAAAGACACCTTCTCGCAAGACAGAGTTGTTTTTTTTGAATCACCAATAAGAGTGATTATATTTTTACAATTTTTTGTAACTTTTTTATAAAATTCGTATTGCTTCTTATCTTTCATAATTTTTTTATGCAGATTGAGAGTTTCTTTCAGTTGCTTACAAGTATGGTCATCTAAAGAAAGATTAAAAGTGTCAATAACATAAATCTTTTTTTCTATTTTTAATTTTTCAAGCAATTTGGATAATTTGTAAGTTCCTCCTCCTATAAATGCCCCTATTTCTACAAAATCTCCTTCTAATTGATATATCTTTTTATCTATTATTGTATCTAATAGAAATTCGTATCCGCTCATATCCGTAAATGAAGCTGGGGGGAGAAATTTATATTTTCTAACAAACAGAAAATCACTCATAACTTGTTTGATGGGCTTTTTAAGCTCTAGAGGTATTATACTTTTTATACAAGTAAATAAATTCATAATTCTTATCTCTTTTTAAAAATTAACTAAAAACTTATAACTCTTCCATCATTTGATCAAAAGAAGGAATGTTCAGTTTTTCGTTAAAATCGTAAATTGTGCTTAATGTCCTATTCAATTTTTGCTCTTCGTCTTTCTTAATCTCGCAATCAATACCATATTTTTCTTTAAACTTTAGAAGCATCTCATATTTTGATACAGAATTTGAAAAAATATGATATAGCCCCGTTTGAGGATATTTTTCCGGATTAGAGATAATTTCATTACAAATTTTACCAAATTGTTTTGTCGTAATGCCGTTCCAAAAATGATTGGCAAAACCTTTTATTGTTTTCCCTTCTTGTTGCCTAAACCAATCCAAAAGAGAAACGTGTCCAGCAATTTCAGAACCAATAATAGATGTTCTTAAAACTAAAGATTTGTCTTTAGGTTCTCCCAAGATTTTAGATAATCCATAAATATCAACTGGCGTTTTAGGAGAATTTTCATCGTATGGATACCCTTCAATGCCATTAAAGGCGCAATCTGTTGTAATTTGAATCAATTTATCTTTGTAGTGTTCACTTAAAAGATGGGGAAATGCTCCATTCAAGAAAAAAGTAAAGGCTGCGTCTTTTGCAGCGTAAACATTTATTATACCAGCGCAATTGATTATTTTATCTATTTTGCCGATATCACTAAATAATTTTTCAAGTTTTGGCTCTGAACTCGGATGGATCCCAGCCAAATAATCGTCATATATTTCCCGAAAATCAAATTTAATGAGCCGATGATTATTTATTCCTCCATAAACACCATCAAGCTTTTTTATTTTTTTCTCGTCTCGGTAAACTAAAACTAAATTATATTTATCTTTTAGAACATTATAAACGCCGTTGCCAAGCATGCCCGTCGGAGCAATAATAGCTATCTTTTTGCCCTGTTTAAGCATTTTAATCTAAATTATTCCTTTGTTTATATTCCTCTATCAACTTCTTTATTTCTTCTAGAGACAACTTCCTTTCTTTATCAGAAGTATATGATTCAAAAGGTTTAAAACCATTTGCTTGAGGATTAATCACAAAATAACCCCCCTTATCTTCAACCCTTGATGATTCTTCTTTTGAGATAAGTGTTTCATGCATTTTCTCGCCCACCATTTTGCCAATAATCTTAATTTCTCCACCAAAGCATTCTGCTATATCCCCTAATTTAGCTGCTGGGGACTTTTTAACAAAGATTTTTCCTTCCATTGGATTGTTTAAAGCAAGCATAATTAATTCTATTGCCTGATCTGTTGTCAAAATAAATCTAGTCATTTCAGGATCAGTCACTGTCAAGAGGCTGTCTTCCTTTATTTGTTCATAAAAAAGAGGAACTACACTTCCGCGACTGCCAAAAACATTGCCATATCTTACACAATTATATCCTTCAGCGATAACTATCTTTTCCTGAATAGCCTTAGTCATTCCGTAAACGTTAACCGGCTCCACTCCTTTGTCGCTACTAATAGAAATTAGTTTCTTAATTCCTTTTTCTTTGGCCGCCATGACAACATTTTCTGTTCCTAGAACATTCGTTTTGACAGCTTCAATCGGATTTACTTCGCAAACTTCTATTCTTTTCATTGCCGCGCAATGAAGAATAATATCAATATTTCTTACGGCTTTACAGACTGATTGATAATCTTTTACGTCTCCAATTATAAATTTAACCTTTGGATAAATAGCTCGTAGCTGCGCTTGTTTTAATTCATCACGTGATAAAACTGTAATTTCCCACTCTGAATAAAATTTTTTTATTAATTCTTTTCCTAATGTCCCGGTCCCACCGGTAATTAATACTTTCATTTTTTTATTTATTATTTTTAAAGTTTATTATTTTTTGGGTTTTTGATGAAGAATAAATTTTGTAATTTTATCGGAAACATTTAAATCGTTTTCATAAGGAGAAACCCAATTATTATTAAGTTTTAACATTTGCTTGACAGATTCAAGGATTTTTTCTGAGTTCGTGGCGCCGCTAAGAATATTGGAGCCACATTCCACCGTCTCCGGTCTTTCGGTTGTTTCTCTTATTGTCACCGTAGGAACTTTTAAAATTGAGCATTCTTCCTGAACTGTTCCGCTGTCAGTTATAACACATAAAGCATTCTCTTCCAGTTTTATGAAGTCAAAAAATCCAAATGGTTTACTTGCCCTTATTTTCTTTGATAGTTTAATCTCGAATTGAGATAACTTATGTTTTGTTCTCGGATGAACGCTAAAAATTAAATCTTTATTAAATTTTTCGGCGATTAAATTAAGCCCTTTAATTATCGTTTTCAAAGTTTCTGGATTATCTACATTTTCTTCCCGATGGGCTGTTATAAGAAAATAGTTTTTTTCTTTTAATTTTAATTGATTTAAAATATCACTTTTTGCAATTTCATTTTTAAAAAATTCTATAACTTCGGTTATCGGATTGCCGCTCACAAAAATAAATTCCGAAGAAATGCCTTCTTTTATTAAATTTTCCTTTGATTTTTCAGTATAAGGCACCAGCCAATCGCTTATATGGTCTATAATGACTCTATTTTTTTCTTCGGGCACCCGCCAATCAAAACATCTGTTTCCGGCTTCTAAATGCATAATAGGTATCAAGTGGCGAGCGGCAACAATAGCTGATAAAGCGCTATTCGTGTCTCCTAAAACCAAAAGAAGGTCCGGTTTTTCTTTTAAAATAATTTCTTCTGATTTTTCTATTATTTTTCCAATTTGAGCGCCTACTTTATTCTCTTTAACCCCTAGATAATAATCAGGTTTTCTTAAATCTAAATCTTTAAAGAAAATATCAGATAATTTAGGATCATAATTCTGACCGGTATGAACTATTATATTCTTAATGCCAATTTCATCAATTTTTTTAATAATAAGGCTTAATCTTATTATTTCTGGCCTAGTTCCTAGTATTGTAAGAATTTTCATAATAATCTATGAGCTATTTCATTTAATTTTATAATATCATAAATAGATCTAAATTAAAAATTATAAATATTTTTCTCAAGATTTTAAGTGTTCTCCAAATGTTTCAGAAAAAATTGTTCTTCCTGTTTCCCTATCAGTCATATAATACCAATAATCATTTGCTAATGGATTTAAAGCAGCTTGCATTGATTTTATCCCAGGATTATTAATAGGCGTAGGAGGCAATCCTATGTGAATATAAGTATTACAGTGAAAATTCATCGCTCAAACAAAATAAACTGGCAATCGCTCTATTTGTAGATCCTTTAATTTAGTTATTGCCGGCTTTATATCTCCTGTAAATATTATTGCTTTTGGAGTTTTAAATTTTTTAGCAAAGATTATTAAACTATTGAGATCTTTCTTCTCAATATCTTTTTTGCTTTTTACCTCTATGGGAATTATTTTAGAATCCTGAACTTTAATAAAATCAACTTCGTGCTGATAAGCATCTCGCCAGAAAAACTTATAATCACTTAAAGAAAGAACTAAATTTTCTACTAATTGACCATCATTAACAAAATCAGAAAGTGCCCAACTTAAAGAAGGAGACGCTAAATAAAACTTCTTCAGTTTCTTTTCAGAAGTGAGTAAATTCCGAGAAAAATTATAAACCTTCTTTACTAAAAATGACTCTTCCAGATAAAAAAGATAAGCGCTTATTCTTTTATTAGAAACACCAATTTTTTTAGACAGATGTTGATAATTAATAAAGAGTCCTGGATGCTGAGCAATAATTTTGGTAAGTTGCCAGAGAATTTCTGGATTATCTACCGGAAAAGATTGAGGAATATCCTCAAAAATAATTTTTTTGACAATAGAAATCAAATATTCCTTTTTTTCTCTAGAATCCTTCAGAAAAATGCTTTCAACAAATTGGCTTTTTAAGAAAATAGCAAATTCTTTTTCTATCTCCCTCTCAAAAACTAATGGTTTTTCCAAAACTTCTGATTTATCTTTAAAATACAAATACTCTTTAAAATTCAGAGGGGGCAGATAAAAACTAAGAATTCTTCCTGCTAAACTTTCTTGAGTTTTCTTTTTAAGAAAAAGGGATGTAGAACCAGAAATAAAAAACTTGAGATTAGGATAAAGATCATAATAAATCTTTAATTGGTTTTGAAAATTTGGTAGTTTTTGAATTTCATCCAAGAAAATAAAAACTCGCTCTTTTTTAAAATCTATTTGCGTTTGTAGAGAAAATGCTTGGAAAAGATCGTCTAATGTTGATATTTCTTCGTCAAAAGTAAAATATAAAATCGAATAAGGATTAACGTTTTTATTTAAAAGACTGTTAATAAGTTGGAAAAGAATAGTAGTTTTGCCAGTTCTCCTTAGCCCAACAATTTCAATAATTTGTCTTCTAGATATTGTATTTAAAAGTATATCAAAAATCCCTCTTTTTTTAGGATAAGGGTATTGGAACTGTTTTTCCCAGTGGGGATTGTATTTTAGAAGATTTAACTCAGAATTCATATTTATTTAGATATATACCTCCTAATAAATCATATTTTATTAGAAGTATACTTCTAATGTTATCAGATTTATTCCATTTGTCAAGACCATGGATAGCACATTAAAGATATTTTTCTCGGGCGTTAAGATGCTCATCATAAGTTTCGGAAAAAATGGTGTTTCCGGTTTCCCGGTCAGTCAAATAATACCAGTAATTATTGGCTTTGGGAGTCAAAACGGCTCTTAATGATTCAATTCCGGGGCTGCTAATTGGGGTCGGTGGCAAGTCCTTATAAAGATAAGTGTTATAAGGAGAGTCTATTTTAAATAAATCACGGGTTAAAGAACATTTTTTAAAGGATTTAAATTGGGCGTAACAAATTGTGGCATCAACCTGAAGAGGAAAATCATTATCTAGCCTTCGCCAAAGAATATCTGAAACCATTTGCTTGTCTTCTTCTTTTAACACTTCTTTTTCCAATAAAGAGGCCATTGTTAAAACTTCATAAAAACTTCTCTTTTCCCCGTTTATATCAAAAAACAGATCATTTTCAATGGTTCGATTAAGCTCACCACGGGTTTTTGAAACAAAATTATTGATAAAAATTGAAAGGATTTCTTTTTCTTGCATCCCTTGGGGCAGATGATAAGAGTCAGGAAATAAAAATCCTTCTAAAGGAGCATCTTCGGGCAGTTTTGAAAAAACGTTAAAAAAAATTATTTGAGATTCGTTTATTCCAAACAAATCAAAAAAATCTTTAAGCCGCCATTCTTTTAAGGAAGAAGATTTATCAATTAGGCCTTTTTCTTTTAAATTTTCTTCTATTTCTAAAAGGGTTTCGCCGTCAGTAATCAAAAAATTGTTATTTTGAGCTGATTTTTCATCGGTAATCGTTTCATAAATACTCTTAATGGTTAAAGGAGAACTAAACTGATAGTCACCTGCCTTAATATTCCTTTCTTGGCCTTTAATTTTAAAATACATTTGGAATAAAACAGAAGAAGAAATATATTTTTGATTTTCCAAGCGGTCGGCAACAGTTTTTAGATTTTCTCCTTTGGCTATGGAAAAGTTACATTCTTGCTCACAAGCTAATGGGAGATTAACTGATGTATAAAAAAATAGCACTAATATACAAGCGATAATAAATAGTAAGGTTTTAATAAATTGTATTTGTTTCATTTTATGGCGTTTAATGTGTAAAAGTTTAAGAGATCCTTCGCTTCGCTCAGGATGACAGGAGAGAAAACAGGATGACAGGAGGGGAAAAAGAAGAAACAGCAAGGAAGGCGATAATGGAAAGAAGGGGTTTAATAAATTGTTTGTTCATTATTATTTATATCTTATAAATAAGATACAAGGGTACAAGAAACAAGGATACAAACAAGGAACAAACTATTTGATTATTGGTTATTGAATATTGTTTGGTTATTGTTTCTTGGTTATTGTTACTTGCCTAAAAGTTTAAAAATTAAACTTTTAGGCGTGGTGGACTATCATACTATTTATAATGCCTAATCCGATAAAATCCGCCAAAAGATGAGAGCCGCCAAGAGAAATAAAAGGCAAAGCAATGCCGATAATCGGCAATAATCCCAAATTCATACTAAGATTAATAAAAGTTTCCACTAATAATTTGATTGTAAAGCCAATCGTAAAGAGCTTGCAAAAATTATAGGAAAAAATACCAGCCCACATAATTAAACGCTTAAATATAACTAAATAGCAAATTAATAGAATAGAAACCCCAACCAATCCCAATGATTCGGCCAAAGAAGCAAAAATAAAATCTGTCTTTGCCAGAGGCAAAAAGCGAAGGTGTGTCTGGGACCCCCAGCCTAATCCTTTGCCAAAAATCCTTCCAGAGCCGATTGCAATTAAGGCCTGCTCCCGATTATAACCGCTGCCCAATAAATCTTTCTCCGGATTAAAAAAGCTGATAATCCTTGCCTGCTGATAAGGTTCTAAAAGAAAAAACCAAGACAAAGTTCCCAGCAAAGCAAAAACAATTATCAATAAAATAATCTGCTTTATCCTAATGCCGCTAATAATCACTAATCCAAACCAAATAGCCAAAAAAATTATTGCTCCGCCTAAATCAGGCTGGAGAGCAACCAAACTAAAAGGTATAAAAGCAAAAAAACCGGAAACTAAAAGATGCCGCAGTTGCCAAATTTCCAAATGGCGGGAAGATAAATATTTTGCCAAAACCAAAATCAAAACAATTTTTGCTATTTCTGCCGGTTGGAAGCTGAAAGCCCCGAAATTAAACCAGCCGCTAGAACCAGAACTTTTGTCGCCAAAAAACAAAACCAAAACCAATGAAGCTACAGAAACAAAATACAAAAATAAAATCAATGAGGAATTGTTAAGAAAGCGCCAATCTAAGGCAGAAAAAAAGATAAAAAAACCAATGCCTATTCCTAGAAAAATAATTTGCTTCTTTACTGATGAAAAAGAAGGTTCATCTTGAAAAGAAACGCTCCAAAGAACTAATAAACCTAAGCCAATTAAGATAATTAGCGCCAGAAATAAAACAGAGTCGGTTTTAAACATACTATGGTGTTAAAAAGGCGTTCTCTGA
This sequence comes from Minisyncoccota bacterium, assembly GCA_041654015.1. Taxonomy (GTDB): domain Bacteria; phylum Patescibacteriota; class Minisyncoccia; order UBA6257; family UBA6257; genus JAQTTC01. Next base: position 27,963 of record JBAZEI010000005.1, read on the forward strand.
ATTCAAAATATTAACATTAATCACTCCTTCGCAAACAGAGATATTTTCCGGCAATGGGTCTCGCCAACGAATAACAAAATTAATGGTTTGCTCTGAATAAATGCTTTCTAAAACTGCTGTTCCCGCGGCAATAGGCTTTTTATTACTATCGCAAAGAACAATAAGAACATCCCCCTTGCGCCAATTAAAAGGTGTTTTATTGTAAACGCTGCCTGTAATTTCCAAACTCGCTTCATAGGACTCTAATTGACCTGTCAAACCGCCACCTCCTAACTGAGAAGAATCACTGAATAATTCATTTAGTTTAGCTCGAGTGGCAGCATCCACCTCCCCAGTAACATTAAGCCCGTGTTTTAATTGAAAAGCTTCAAGCGCTTTTTCTGTGGTGCCATCAAAATAACCTGTGATAGATCCCAAAGGCTCAACTGTGGAATCTAACATTAAAGCTGTCTGCAACTTCAAAACCTCATCCCCTCTATCTCCTTTTTTTAAATCAAGAGTAAAGGTATAAGTAAATGCCTGGCTTCCTTCGGGCCCGTAAAGCTCATGCAATTTTGCTCTTGTTTGAGGCCCAACTTCGCCAGTAACCCTGATGCCATATTTTTTCTGAAATCTCATCACTGCCGCTTCTGTCAACTTGCCATAATAACCAGTAATTTCTCCTTCAGGATAAACTGTAGGATCCAAACTGAGCACTTTCTGGAGATTAAAAACTTCTGCGTCTTTCATCCCCGGCTCTAAAGTTTTCGTAAAAGTATAAACATTATAAGCCATACCGGGGATTGGTTCCGGCTTAATGATTTTCACATTACTGAGAATAAACGGATCGCCTAAATTTAGATCAATGCCTGAAGGAGGCAATTTCCAAACAATATCCTCCTTAAGGATCTCAATATCTACTGTAATCGGTTGAAATCCAAGAGTAAGATTTGAAACCAAAAAATATCTAATTTCATGAGGCAAGATAAAACCTGATTTTATAAAATCTTGTTTTTCTCCATTGGCGCCGGTAAAAATTACCTTGTAGGAAAAGAATTCTGCCCCCCATTCTCCACTTGAGTTCATTATTTTTAAAAGAACCTCTGTTTTCCCATCTTCATTAGTTAATAAAACCGGAGTGTCGGCTAAAGAAAGAGGAGGGTTGTATTTTAACTCGCAAGAGATGCAAGGGCCGCCGCAATCAATCTCTTCTTCTTTTTGGTTCTTAATATTATCAAAACAAGTCGGCTCTGGCTTACGCGCCAAATATATTCCTCCAAAAATAAGAGAAAAACCCCCAAAAACAATAAGGGCGATGATGATTTGTTTTTTTAAGCGTTTATTCATTTCCACTATTATAGCATAAAAAATCAAAAAATAAATAAAAACTCCCGGCAAAACCTACTTTCCCCATAAAGAGTATCATCGGCGTTTGGTATTTTTACTTCCGTGTTCGGAATGAGAACGGGTAGATCCTACCAAACTAAATCACCGGGAGATAAATTAAAAAAAATACACAATTAAAAAGTTTAAAAGTTTAATACTAGTTCTTTTCACTAAAGATAGGAAAGTTGCTTTGATTTATTAGTACTCCTCAGCTTAATCCGTTACCGGACTTCCACTTGGAGCCTATCAACCTAGTCATCTTCTAGGAATCTCACTCCACCAAATGGCGGAAACGATACCTAATCTTGGGGTGGGCTTCGCGCTTAGATGCTTTCAGCGCTTATCCCTGCCGAACATAGCTACCCGGCGATGCCCTTGGTAGGACAACCGGTACACCAGAGGTTCGTCCAATCGGGTCCTCTCGTCAAGTTCTTCCTTTATTTCTAAAGGCTCAGACTATATCTTCATCCTGATATTAATCAGGAGTCAGCGTATGATAAAAAACTAAAAGTTTTTTATCTCATCTGTTTTAAAACAGAATTAGTCGTTACGGGGATTAGTAAAAGTTAATAGCCTAACATCTCTTTTATCTTTTTAGTTCTATCTAAATTTTTCCAACCTGATTTATATGTTAATTCTCTCGATTTATATATTAAATCAGCTATTCTTAATCTTTCACGCTTAGTTAATTCTCCTATTTTTCTATCATGCAGTATTTTAAGTATATCCAGAATAATTTTCGTTTGTTTCCTTTTAAATTTCAAATAAGGAAATAAATCATTCAAAATCTTCTCTGTTTGTGCATAACCATTTATTCTTAATTCTGTTATTCCATCATTTCGAGCGGAAATATATCCTATGCCTAATCGCTGCCTTATCCAAGTTAAAGGTTGAGCGTGTTCACTATCTTGATAAAAACAAATAGTAAACATCAAACGCCATCCTCTAACGTGATACTTAGTTTTCTTGATTTGAATCATTATACTTCCATCGCCGTCAAGAAAACCAGCAATATATGCCAAGTCTATCTTTTTAACTTTTATTAATCTTCCCACGATATTACCTGTTAATTTTACGGTCCTCAAGTATAATAGCATAAATTTGCGGACCTAAGCAAATTTATTTAATGCAACCGTAAAATTACTTCAGGTTTCATCGTTATTAGCCGAATTGTCATTACGGATTACTCCGTAAAGTAGCAATTTCTTACTATGATTAGCTCCCCTCAAGTATCGAACGCCCACAGCAGATAGAGGCCGACCTGTCTCACGCATATAATCATAAATTGCTTTATGAATG
>JBAZEI010000006.1:0-6457 GCA_041654015.1 Minisyncoccota bacterium
AAACCCGACGAGCTCTTTAACTAAATATTTGAGGCCAACTCTTTTGGTAAATTTTCTAAAAAATGTTTATGATAATTTCCGCTTTTCCGAAAAAATTAGATTTTTTGAAATAGGAAACATTTATTCAATCAAGAACGAAAGTTTTGTTTTTGGCGGTGTCTTGGCTCAAAAAGATATTTCTGGAGATAATGATCTTTTTTATCAAGCCAAGGGAATTATAGAAAATTTATTTGAAAACTTTGGGGTTGACCCAGATGATTACGAATTTAAATCTTTAAACAAAACAGAGTTTTCTAAACTATTGGCTAAAGGAGCAGCAATTTTTGATGGTAAAAATTTAATAGGTGTTTTGGGAAAACCCCAAAAAACCTTGCTAGAAAATTATAATATCGAAGGAGAAATAATTTTTTGGGAAATTCAATTAACTCCCTTGTTTAATCTTATCAATGAAGAGAGAGAATTTCGTCCTTTGCCAAAATACCCATCTGTTATTAGGGATATTTCTTTATTAATCCCTCAAAATATTTTAATAGATGTTATTCTAACTGTTATTCAAGCGGCTTCCCCTCTGCTTTTAGAGGAAGTTGATTTATTTGATATTTACACAGGGGAAAATCTGCCTCAAGAAAATAAAAGCCTGTCTTTCCATTTGACTTTCCGCGCTAATGATCATACTTTAAAGAATGTGGAAGTAGATGAAGAAATGGAGAAGATTTATAAAGCATTAAAAAATATTGGCGCAAAGATTAGATAAAATATAAATTTTATTTATGGTAAAAAAGGCAAAAGAAAAATCTAAAACAATTAAAGGGAAAACGGAGCAAATCGCTGATAATAATTCTTACACTGCCAAGGATATTTATGTTTTAGAAGGATTAGAGCCAGTGCGAAAAAGACCGGGGATGTATATTGGCTCTACCGGTCCCGAGGGTTTGCACCATTTAATTTGGGAGTGTGTTGATAACAGCTTAACTTATGAAACTCCTGTTTTTATTCAACAAGATGGTAGGGTAGAATTAAAAAAGATAGGAGAGGTAATCGATGAGGCTATAAAGAATAATAAGCCGATTGTTAGTTCTGAAGGGCAAACAGAAATCTTACGCTCTGGTTTTGATATTAAAACTTTGAGTTTTGATTCTTCCGAATTGAAATTAAATTGGACCCCGGTTTTTAGTTTAATACGTCATAAAGTTAATAGCGAGATTTTTGAGATTACTTTACAAAATAATAGGAAGATCTGTATTACTCCATATCATTCTTTATTTACTTTAGAAAAAGGGAAAATAGTGTCTATTAAAGGTGATGATATTAAACTTGGCGCCAATATCGTTGTTCCTAAGGTTTTTCCAGAGCCTGCTTCTTATATTAAAACAATTAATCTTTTGGAGGAATTAGAGAAATTATCACCCGAAAGAACTAAACCAATTAATCTTTATCAAATTAGACCATTACTTAAAGACAATTGTAAGGATTTTGTTAAAAAATATTGTCTGGATAGAAAGATTTGCCGTTCGTGGTCAAACATATTCTATGATTTTTGGCGGTATGATTACTTGCCTTTTAATGTTTGGCGTTATTTTCCGAAAAATTTAAAAAAACAATTTAGGAACTGCTTAATAGGCAATAAAAGAAATGATGGTTTTAAGACAAAAACCATTTTACCGGTAGATAAAAGCCTAATAGAGCTTTTAGGAATTTATGCTGCTGAGGGGACTAACTTATCAGGAAAATTTAATCGTGTAGTTTTTAGCTTTGGCAGCCACGAAAAACTTTTTACAGCTTGCACTATTAATCTTATAAAGAAAGTTTTTAATTATAAATCCAGGATCCATTATTCTCATGAGACAGCCAATACTATTCAAATAGATTCTCTGATTATCAGTTTGATTTTTAAAGCAATTTTTAAAGCAGGAAGCAATAGCCGTCAAAAGGTAGTTCCTTCATTGATTTTTAATATTGAGCCATATTTAAGAGAACGTTATTTAATAGCTTATTTAGCAGGCGATGGTTATCCCTCAAAAGAGTTTATCTCGCACTTGACTAATAATTCTTCGCCCAAATTTAAATCTTTGACAAAGTTTACCGCCGTTTCTAGGAGCGAGGAACTTATTAATGGAATTTCTTATATTTTATTTTCTTTAGGAAAAACATTTTCTATTGGCAAAATGAAGCAAACGCAAGAAAGACAAAGTAGAATTAACTATCATGGTAAAATTAAAACGGCGGTTTTCCCAAAAAGTTGTGCCCAACGCATTGATTTTTACTGGAATAGTAATTCCTCTTATATTAATCATTATCCTACCAAAGAAATAGTTTCTCAAATTCACTGGCAAAGACCTTATTCATTTAGTATTGACACTCAAAATGGGGTTTCTGGGGAAAAAGCATTGCTTCTTTGCCAAAAAGAGAAGATTGTTTTATACCCCAATGCTTTAAACTTTTTGAATTCAGATCTAGGTGTTTTAAAAGTGAAGAAAATAGAGAAAATTGAATATAAAAAACAGTGGGTTTATGATTTTTCTGTGCTTCGAGGGGAGAATTTTGTTGGTGGTTTTGCGCCTATTGTTTGTCATAATTCTATCGACGAAGCGATGGCTGGTTACGCAAAAAACATTCAAGTAGAAATAGTAAAAGAAAATGAAGTGGCGGTAAGTGACAATGGGCGGGGCATTCCGGTTGATATTCACGAGAAAACCAAGAAGTCGGCTTTAGAAACTGTATTATGCACACTTCATGCCGGCGGCAAATTTGGGGGCAAATCATATAAGGTTGCTGGAGGATTACATGGGGTAGGTGTTTCCGTTGTTAATGCTCTTTCTGAATATCTTCGGGCTGAAATTTGCCGCGATGGAATTTTGTATAGCCAAGAATATAGCCGAGGAAAACCAACAACACCATTAAAAAAGTTAGAAAAGTGTCAGCAAACAGGCACTAAAATTATTTTTAAGCCAGATCCAGAGATTTTTAAAGAGATTAAATTTGACACCAAAAAAATTTTAGATCATTTGCGCCAGCAAGCTTATTTAACGCCGGGTGTAATTATTCAATTTCAAGATAATAGAGAAGGGGCGAAACTTCCTTCTTATACTTTCCATTTTGAAAGCGGGATAGTCGCCTTTGTTAAGTATTTAGCTAAAAACTGCCAATCTTTAACAAAAAATATTTTTTATATCAGCCAAGAAAAAGATGATATTTTGATAGAGGTAGCTTTAACTTATATTGACGATACAGAAAGCACAGAGCTATCTTTTGCTAATAATATTTATACTCCGGAAGGAGGAATGCATTTAACAGGATTCCGCTCGGCTTTAACGAGGTCTTTAAATGATTATGCCAAAGAACAGGAAATTTTTAAAAACGGCAGCAATGGTTTTGTTGGCGAGGATACTCGAGAAGGATTGGTGGCTGTGGTTAGCGTTAAATTGAAAGAGCCTCAATTTGAGGGCCAGACAAAAGCAAAATTAGGAAATCCAGAAGTAAGAACTGCCGTAGAGCAGGTAGTGGCGGAAAGCTTTAAAGAGTTTTTAGAAATCAATAAGGAAGATTCCAAGAAAATCATTGAAAAATCTTTATTAAGCGCTCGAGCCCGAGAAGCAGCAAAAAAGGCAAGGGAAAATATTTTAAGAAAAGGGGCTTTAGAAGGGTTAACTTTGCCTGGGAAATTAGCAGATTGTATTTCAAAAAACCCAGAGGAATCCGAATTATTTATAGTTGAGGGGGATTCCGCCGGCGGTAGTTCAAAAATGGGGAGAGATAGAAACACTCAAGCCATTCTGCCTTTAAGGGGCAAAATTCTTAATATAGAAAAAAGCCGTTTTGATAAAATGATGTCTTCAGAAGAGATAAGATCTCTAATAGTTGCTTTAGGAACAGCCGTGAGCGAAGATTTTGACATTAAGAAGCTCCGTTACCATAAGATTGTTATAATGACTGATGCAGATACCGATGGCGCTCATATTCGCACTCTTTTATTAACGCTCTTTTTTAGATATTTTCGTCCAATTATAGATAAAGGATATCTTTATATTGCTCAGCCGCCTTTATATAGGATTCAAAAAGGCAAGGAAGTTTATTATGCTTATCTAGAATCAGAAAAACAAAAGATTTTAGATAAAATACAGGGCAAGGGAAAAGAGAAGGAGGAAAAATCTTCTGAGCCAAAGGCAAGGAAGTTAAAATTAATTAGTGAAAGCAAAGGGGAATCAATTTTAGGCGTTGAAGAAGAAATAACGCCGGGAGAAAGCAATTTAGAGGCAATAAAAGGAATTTCTATTCAGCGCTACAAAGGTTTGGGGGAAATGAACCCCGAACAACTATGGGAGACAACAATGGACCCAGAAAAAAGAATTTTAAAGCAAGTTACCATTGAAGATGCGGAAGAGGCCGATAGATTATTTGATATTTTAATGGGTAAAGAAGTTTTGCCAAGGAAAAAATTTATTCAGGCATATGCGCAGAGGGTTAAAAATTTGGATGTGTGATGATGTTTCAGGGTTCGCAATGACAGAATTTGAAACACAGGAGAACAGTTCTCCTGTGTTTCATAATAAAATTCACGACGTCAGACGCCCCAAATTCTTTGTCATTTTCGGCTCAGGATGACAATTTCGTTTTGATGACAAACCCTATTAACATTTGACTTTTTAAGATAAATCTAGTAATAATGGTTTATTAAAACTATGTTAACTTTAAGATTTCAAAGACAAGGTAAAAAGAAGGATTTTGTTTTCCGGATTGTTGCCGTTGATTCTAAGACAGCTATAAACAGCGGCAAAACAAAAGAAATTTTAGGCTGGTTACACCCAAAAACAGAAAAATTTGAATTGGAAAAAGACAGAATTCTTTATTGGATTAATCAAGGAGCTCAGGCTTCAGACTCTTGCTATAATTTTTTAGTAAAGGCCAAAATTATTGAAGGTAAGAAAAGGCCAATTAAAATTACTAAAAAGAAAGTTAAAAAAGGACAGGCCGAAGGTTCTGAACAATCACCGCAAGCAGAAGAAAAACCTGTAGAGCAAAAACCTGAAGATAAACCAGCTGAAGATAAACCTGAAGAGCAAGTAGAAGAGAAAGCTGTTGAAGAAAAAAAGGAAGAAAAGAAAGAGAAAGCGCCAGAGGAAAAATAGAAAAGTGATTATTTAAGTTATCCACAAAAGCCTCTTGACATCAAGAGGTTTTATTTATAAAATACTAGAAGAAACAAAAATTAAATAAACGGTGGGGATAAATCTAAGGATCTTTTTACAGGGTCCTGAAAAGTTCACCCCACCGTTTTTTCTTTTCAGGGCTCTGTAAGAAGATCTTTGGTGATAATTTTAGTATCAACCATATGGATAAAAGAGCCCCAAAAATTAGAAATTTTAAATACCTGGCTTTGTTTGGTTTTTTGTTTCTAATATTGGGAGTGATGGTGTTAATCTGGCGTTTTAATCCAGAGATACGGGAAGCTAAAAAATATATGGAGGAAGCAACAACTTTTAGCCAGAAAATTCAAGAAGAAAGGAATAAGTATCTAGATGACAGTTATGGCGGAGAGTCTCCAGAAGCAACTTATCAGATGTTTTTGAAAGCATTAAATGATCAAAACATTGATTTAGCCGTAAAATATTTTGTTTTTGAAAAACAGGAATTATATAAGGAATTTTTCCTTGATATTAAAAATAATGGCAAATGGGAAGAAATGATGCAAGATTTATTAAATTCAGAAAATCAAAAAGGAGAAATGAAAAGTAATGATTCCTATATTATTCGCGTCTATAATAAGGACAATTATTTAATAGCGCAAGCGACATTGAAAAAAATATCTTTTTCAGAAAACGGCGGGGAAATTAGAAGTAGTCTTTGGAAAATGATAGAATTTTAGTTCTTTAGTTTGTTATGAAAAAAGCCCCGCTGTTTTTTATTATTTTATTTCTTTGTTTATTTTTCCCTTTATGGGGGCTTGCTTATAGCGCGAAGACAACCCACCCTAATTTATCAGAGCTGACAATAGATTTTTATAATCAAAAATTTTCGCAACAATTAATAAATAATGCAGAAAAACAATGGATATTACAAGGCAGCATTGAAGAAGACGATGGAGAATTGATTATTTATTTCCTTCATTAACCGCTAAAGAATGGGCGCAGAATCCCTTCGCTCAAGCAGTTTATGATCCTTTATATTTATCTTTTATCGGCCCGATAATTAAAAGTCCAGTGTTTTCAAGGGCTAATTTTACTTGGCAAAAAGCTATTTATGAATACGTGAAAGGCAATAAAGAAATGGCTTTTCAGTCTTTAGGCCATATTTTGCATTTAATTCAAGATATGAGCGTGCCCGAGCATACCAGGAGAAATGTGCATATTTTCTTTATTGATATTGCTAAGAGCCCTTATGAATCCTATACAGATCAAAATACAAAAAACTTTTATGAAGAAGTGAAAAAGAATGTAGAGGAGTTAACGTTTATAAACAA
>JBAZEI010000006.1:6467-26086 GCA_041654015.1 Minisyncoccota bacterium
AAATAATTATTTTTACAGTCCTGATACAATTTTAAATTCAAAATACCAATTACCCCAGTCGATTTTTTTAGAGTTTCCTGAAATTCAAAACGGAAAACAAATTTTTTATGCGATGGGAAAAGACGAGAATAATGAGATATTTCATTTGGCCCTAATGTTAAAAAATGGCATTGGCTGGCGGTTGACCTCAGGGCCGACGATTTTCTCTTTGGAGGATGATCAAGTGCTTGAAGATTATTGGCAGAGATTATCCAAAAAAGCTATTTTAAATGGATCTGGGGTTATAAATTTGTTTTTCAAGGAGGTAGAAAAAGCAAAATTAGACCCCGGCTTTATTTCTAAGAATGAAAGCAATTTTTTACTGGCAGCTGTGGGAGGCATAGCCGATTTTATTAATGATATATTTCAAAAGGATTCAGAATTTATATTGGTTGATGGAGTGGCTGATTATTCTCAGGATGATATATTGTCAGAAGGTTCAAATAATTTATCAAGTAGAGATTCATTTAAGAGCACCACCTCTTCCACTAAGACACAAAAAACAACGACTACCACTCTAAAAGTAACGACCACTACTACCAACAAAAATTCAACCACAACTACTACAAAACTCGCGACAACTACTACAAGCACAAAGCCAACCACAACCACGACTATTAAAACAACTACTACCACAGCCCTTCAGCCAAACATTGATTTCTGTGATTTTAATAGTTCGCAGCCACCATCTCAAAACAAAATCATTATTAATGAACTTGCCTGGATGGGAACGCAAGATAGCGCGAATAATGAATGGATAGAATTAAAAAATATTTCGTCGCAGGAAATAGATATTGCTAACTGGCAATTGCTGGATAAAGATAACCAAATAAGGATTATCTTTGAAGCAGGAATTAAAATCCCTAAGTTTGGGTATTATTTATTGGAAAGGACAAGCGATAATTCAGTGCCTCATATTAATGCCGATTATATTTATACAGGAATTTTAAATAATACAAATGAGAAACTGCGTTTGTTTGATAATTATTGCAATCTTCAAGACGAAGTTTTTGCGGACCCAGATTGGCCGGGAGGTGATAATCAAGAAAAAAGAACAATGGAAAGAAAACCAAATTTAGCTTGGCAAACCAGCGCTCTAATTAATGGTACGCCGAGGAGAGAAAATAGTAGTGGCTTCATCCCTTCTTCTTCAGGAGGAGGCTCTTCAGCAGATACGACTACTACGACTATGACTACAACGACAACGACAGCTCCGCCGATAATTTACCCTAAAATTTTGATTACTGAGATTAAAGTTGCTGGTTTGTCTTCTGAGGAGAAAATTAATGTTTATGACGAATTTATAGAACTTTTTAACCCGAATAATGAAGAGGTTAATTTAGAGGGTTGGTATCTTCAAAAAAAGACCAGTCAAGCAGAGGAATTTTCTTCTTTAGTCCCCTCAAATTTATTAGCCGGGAAAAGCATTGGCCTTAATGATTATTTTCTAATAGCCCATTCTTCAAGCAGTTATACTCAAATGGCGGATGTTCTAATTTCAAACTATTCTCTTACTGATAACAATACGATTATTCTTAAAAACCCTAATAGAGAAATTGTTGATACAGTAGGGTTTGGCGAAGCCAATGAATGCGAAACTAACTGTATGCTAAATCCTGAACCAGGGCAAAGCATTCAGAGACAATATTTGGATAATAATTTTGTTGATTCTGATAATAATCTTAACGATTTTGAGCTTCAAAATTGCCCGAGCCCAAAGGGGCTTTCTTCGGATAACTGTTTTACCTCCTCAACAGCCTCCACTTCTCCAACCCCGATCATTCCTTACATCACTGAATTTTCTTGGCATCCTTTTGACGAAAATTCTTCCAAAATGGTAATTGATTTTAGAATTAATGCTTATCCTTTTATTCCGGAAACGAACAGGACGACAAATATGTTTACAGCAATGGCATTTTACCTGAATTCAGATTTTGATGATGCTTCAAGCACTTTTGGTATCCCTTTGGATTATTTAGGGGATAAATATCATTGGGAGATTGGAAACAATAACTCAGGTTTAATATTAACTTATCCCAATTACGCCAATAATACATCTAAAATAGGAAGTATAATTTTTACAACAGATAAAAATATGGCTGCTAATTCTTCCGCGCCAAGAAAATTGTCTTATAGGTTAGACCAGCTTCCTGAGGACAATCATTTTATTGTTGAGATTACTGGAACTACTCAAGGGCAATCCTTAAATTTTACGCCTGATCAATACATAACAATTGGATATTATGGTTATGATAAAAACCTTAGGTCCTATTTGAAATTGATCGCTTATGATAATACTAAATTTTATTTTAATCCTTCAAGCTATTATCATCCGCCCTCTGATGTTAGCAATTTTAATGTTAAGTGTAATAACGAGAATTGTGATGATTTAATTTTTTCTTGGAAATCTGCCTCGGATGAGGATTTAAAAGATGTTTTAAAATATGATATTCACTATGTTTTTGCTAAACAAGAAGATGATTTAAGTAATAATGATTTAACGCGATATTCTTGGGAATGGTCTTCTTCTCAAAATATTGTCGGTGAGCCAGTTTTTAATACTCAAACAAATAAATTTGAACTTCAAGCGCCTCTAAGCGGAGTGTATTATATCAATGCTAAAAGACTACCCGGCGTTCCCTTGGATGTATTTTTTGGTATTAAAGCTCAAGACAGCGTTGGTTTAAAATCAGAAATTCCCAAGATAACTTTTATAAATATTCCGCCGATTGTTTCAGAAACAACGACAACTATTATGAGTCCTTAATAAGCAGATTTTTGTTTAATTATATTTTTTCTTCCTTGACAACTATATCATATATGATATACACTAATAATGAAGAATATAAAGTTTATTACTATCAAAATAGTAATACAAAGAATGTGCCGGTTTTAAGTTATATTCAGCAATTACCTCTTAAAAATAAAGCAAAGATATCGGCCTATATTAGTTTTTTAAGAAATCAAAAAGGATATATTGACGAACCTTATGGTCGTTACGTTTGCTCTGGAATTCGTGAATTACGCGTAGAAATTAGCCATAATAAGCATCGTATTTTTTATATAACAGTTGAAGGAAAAAGAATAATTCTTTTACATGCTTTTTTAAAGAAAACAAGAAAAACTTCAAGAAGAGAAGTCGAGCATGCTTTGAACAATTTTAAAGATTATCAATTATATAAAAACCTTATTGAATATGAAGAAGAAATATAAAAAAATTATATACCCATCTTTTAAGCGCTATTTGGCGCAAGAGATGAAAAATAAAACATTTAGAGAGGCTTATGAAAAAGAAAGCAGAAAAATAGAGATTGCTTATCAGATTTTATTATTACGGAAGAAAAAGAAAATGTCTCAGGCAGAATTAGCAAAAAAAATCGGGACAAAACAAAGCAATATCGCAAGAATGGAAACAGGGCAACAAAATTTTAGCATTGATACCCTTCAGAAAATTGCTCAAGTTTTTAATAAAGATTTAAAAGTTTCTTTTGAAAAATAAATTTTTATGTTTTAGCTCTTGAAGTTATTATTGACAATCTCCTCTTTTAGTCATATAATATATATACCCTGAAATAGGGTATTTTTAGTTCTTTTACAATATTTATTTTTTAAGAGAAAGGAGGAAAAAAATGAATTTAAAAGAAAAAGATAGGTGTGTCGTTTGCGGGGAGGAAACTCGCTATTTTAAAGACACACCTATTAGCCTTCGATTTGGCTATATTGAGGGCGCTGGCCAACTCTGCCCAAGTTGTTGGAAAGACTTGGGTGGGGCTTATCCAGGGTTATCCGAGGTAATCCCTGGTAAGAAGAACAAATTTAGAGGAATTAGAAAAAATGTAAGAAGAAGAAGAATAAGAATGAGACAAAAATTTAACGATTTATAAAATCATAAAAGAATTTTGGCGCAAGGAGAGTATAAAATTATTTATACTCTCCTTTTTTAATTTTTTTATTTAATTTAATCTTGATTTATTTTATCAGTATAGTATGATAAGCATAATATATGGATATTTTAGATGATTTAAAATTTAGAGGGTTGATATATCAGTGCAGTAATTTAGAAGGGTTAAGAAAAGAGATGAAGAAAGGAAAAATTGTCTTATACTGCGGGTTTGATCCCACGGCTGATAGCCTTCATATTGGGAATCTTCTGCAAATATTAACTTTAAAGCGGTTTCAAGAAGCAGGGCACCAGCCGATTGCTTTAATAGGAGGAGGCACTGGTTTAATTGGAGACCCGAGCGGCAAAAAAGAAGAAAGGCCTTTAAATCCCCAAGAAACAGTTAAAAAATGGGCAACTTTATTTAGAAAGCAGATAGAGAAATTACTGGACTTCAAAAGAAAAAATAATCCAGCTTTAATAATTAATAATTATGATTGGCTGGCTAGCATTAAAGTGATAGATTTTTTAAGAGATATTGGCAAATATTTTACCGTTCCCTATATGCTGGCCAAAGACGCGGTGAAGATGCGATTGGAGAGCGGAATTTCTTTTACGGAATTTAATTATATGGTTCTTCAGGCCTATGATTTTTTATGCTTATTTGAAAGATATAATTGTAAATTGCAAATTGGAGGCAGTGATCAATGGGGGAATATTACCGCCGGCATAGATTTAATAAAGAAAAAAACAAATAAAGAGGTTTATGGCTTGACTTTGCCTTTGGTTTCAAAAGCCAGTGGAGAAAAATTTGGCAAAACTGAATCAGGCGCTATTTGGCTGGACGCTCAAAGAACCTCCCCCTATCAATTTTATCAGTTCTGGATTAATACTGATGACCAAGATGTTATTAGCTATTTAAAATGTTTTACCTTTTTATCTAAACAAAAAATAGAAGATTTAGAAAAAGCATTGAGGCATAATCCAGAAAAAAGAGAAGCTCAAAAAACTTTAGCCGGAGAAGTTACTAGTTTTGTTCATGGCAAAGAAATGTCTTTACGGGCTGAAAGAGTGTCAGAAAAATTATTTTATGGTAATCTTGAAAATTTTTCCGAAGAAGAATTAGAAATGATATTTAAAAACACTCCAATAACTCTTATTCAAAAAACTAAGGAAATTAATTTAATAGATTTATTAATTCAAACAGGAGTTTGTTCTTCTAAAAGACAGGCTAGAGAAGATATTAATAATAAAACGATATTTATAAATGGCAAACTTTATGAAGACGAGAAAACAATAATTCAAAAATCAGATTGTTTTTATAACAAATATTTAATTATTAAGAAAGGAAAGAGAAATTATTATTTTCTCTTGTGGAAATCATAAATATTTGTTAGAATCTTTAGCGAATCGAAAGTGAGGAGTTTGTTATTGTGAATCGCCGAAAAGGAGATTGCTTCGTCGCCCTCTCTTTTTGGAAAAAGGGTGGAGCTTCTCGCAATGGAAATTCAACAATGACACAACCGTTTAAAATTTAAAATAATAAAAAATAATAAAAAAAAATGAAAAAAATAAATGTGCCTCTTATAATAATTATTTTGATGATTGCCGCTTTTTTAATTGGCTATGGCAGCAAAAATGGAGCTTCAACAGGTTTATTTGGCAATCAAAAGGCCGAGGAATTATCTCAAAAAGCCGTAGATTATATTAACCAAAATTTTTTGGCTTCGGCTGGAGGGGAAGCAACTTTGGGTAGCGTAAATGAAGAAAGCGGGGTTTATAAATTTACAATGCTGATTGATGACATAGAATATACTTCTTATATAACTAAAGACGGAAAAATTCTTTTTCCCGACGGAATACTTTTAACCACAGAATCAGAAACAGAAGGAAGCGCTCAAACTGAGCCAAAAACATGTGAAGATTTAGCAAAGAGCAATGAGCCGATTTTAGAAGCTTTTATTGTCAGTCAATGCCCTTTTGGCACTCAAATGCAAAGAGTATTAAACGAAATTGTAAAAAATATACCTGAATTAAGCGATTATATAAAAGTAGAGTATATGGGGTCAATTCAAGACGGGAAGGTTACATCAATGCATGGAGACGAGGAGGTACAGGAAAACTTAAGGCAGATTTGTATCCGAGAGGAGCAAAAAGATAAATACTGGAACTATGTTGATTGTTACTTAAAAGAGGGTAAATCAGAAGAATGTTTAGGGTCTGTTGGGGTAGAGGAAGCAACTTTAGGCCAATGTATTGAAAATGAATCAAGGGGGTTAAAATACGCGCAATCGGATTTTGACGCGCAAGAGGATTATAAAATAACTGGTTCTCCTACTTTAATTCTCAATAAAGAAAGTGTTAGCGAATTTGATTTTGGCGGCAGGACAGCAGAGGCAGTAAAAACAGTAATTTGTTGTGGGTTTAATTCGGCGCCGGATTTTTGTTCTGAAAAGCTAACTGAGGATCAAGCAGAAGCGGGTTTTTCGCCTACCTATAGCGCCGGAGGCACAAGTGGAAACAGCGCAACCTGTAATTAAAACTGGAGAAACTGCCAAAAATATGAAGGTAAAAATTTATTCAACTCCAATGTGCCCTTGGTGCAATGCCGCTAAAGATTTTTTTAAATCATTAAAGATACCTTTTGAAGAAATTGATGTCAGCATTGATGAACAAGCGGCGCAATGGATTATGGAAAAAACAGGGCAGACAGGCGTGCCGGTGATAGAAATCGATGATAAGATTGTAACCGGTTTTGATAAGCCGCTTTTAGAGGAAATTTTAGGGCTGAATCATCCAGAGAATAAACAAAACAGCGCTTAATCTTGGCGCTGTTTTTTGATTTTTATTTTTTGTGGTATAATTATGGAAAAGTAAATGAAGAAAAAAACTGCTTATTTAATAATCTTAACTTTAGTGATTGTCGGTTTACTTTTTTGGAGCATTCCTTTGTCTCTTTTTGTCCCCAAAGAATCCCCAGAAAATTTTAGAGCCGATGAAAACACTGATAATTTAACTATAAAACCAATGTCAGAAGATAAAAAAATTTTAATGGTAGTGGCATTTAATGAATTTAAGGATGAAGAGTATTTTGTTCCAAAAGAAATTTTTGAGGAAGCTGGTTTTACGGTAGAAACAACAAGTTCAAAAAAAGGAGTGGCTCAGGGTGTAGATGGCGGAGAAGCGATTGTTGATGTTGATGCCGAAAAAATTCAGATAACAGATTATGAGGCAGTGATTTTTTGCGGCGGCGAGGGAATGGCCGAGGAATTGGATAACGAGATGTTTCAAAAATTAGCCAAAGATTTTTATAAGGAGAATAAATTGGTGGCGGCAATTTGTGTTGCTCCGGCTCTTTTAGCCAAAGCAGGGGTTCTGAAAGATAAAGAAGCTACTGCTTGGTCTTCCCCTTTGGTTAAAAATTATATTCAAATCATAAAAGAGAATGGAGGCGTTTATGTTGATAAGCCAGTAGTTATCAGCGGTAATATTGTGACAGCGAACGGCCCGGACGCCGCTGAAGATTTTGGAAAAACAATTATAAATCAAATCGGCTTTTAATATTTTTTTAAAGTATGCGTATTGCGATTAATGGTTTTGGCAGAATTGGTAGGACTTTTTTCCGTCTGGCTTTTCAAGACCCAAAAATTGAAATTATAGCGATTAATGATTTAGCTGATATAGATAATCTGGCGTATTTATTAAAATACGACACAGTATATGGGAGATATGATAAAGAAGTTCAAACCCAAAATGGGGAAAAAATAATCGTCAATGATAAAGAAATTTTATTTTTTCAAGAGAAAGACCCTAAAAATTTACCTTGGGAAGAATTAAAGATAGATGTGGTTGTTGAAGCCACAGGTGTTTTTGCTGATTATTTAAAAGCAAAAGCTCATATTAAAGCTGGAGCAAAAAAAGTAATTATTACGGCGCCGGCAGACGAAGAGGAAGAAAATGAGGGAAGGACTGTTTTATTAGGTATTAATGATGAAGAGTTGGCAAAATTTGAGGTTATTTCCAACGGTTCTTGTACTACTAATGCCGTGGCTCCAGTAATTCAGGTTTTAGAAGAAAAAATTGGTATTGAAAAGGCGGTTCTTAATACAGTTCATGCTTATACTTCTTCCCAGCGATTAGTTGATAGCGCTGGTTCGGATGATTGGAGGCGGGGGCGAGCAGCAAATCAAAACATTATCCCTTCTACTACCGGCGCGGCAAAATGCGTCACAAAAGTTATTAAAGGTTTAAAAGATAAATTTGACGGGATTGCCTTGAGAGTGCCGCTTATTTGCGGTTCTCTTGCTGACATTACTTTTATTGCTAAAAGGCCTACTTCTAAAGAAGAAATCAATGAAATTTTAGAGCAAGCATCAAGAAAAAAAAGATGGGCGGGCATTATAGAAGTTAGCAGCCAATCATTAGTTTCTTCAGATATCATCGGCACTTTAGCGCCGGCAATTATTGATCTCAATTTTACAAAGGTAGTTGATAATGATTTAGCAAAACTCTTAGTTTGGTACGATAATGAGTGGGCTTACTCTTCAACTTTATTGCAACAGATAAAAAAAATATAAAATTTTTTATGATTTATTTAGGGGCAGATCATCGGGGTTATTATTTAAAAGAAGAAATTAAAAAATTTTTTAATAAAGAGGAAATTGAGTTTGAGGATCTGGGGAATTTAGAATATGATAAAGAAGATGATTATCCTGATTTTGCGAAGAAAGTGGCTTTGAAAATATCTTCCAGCCAAAAAAATAAAGGCGTTCTTATTTGCGGTTCAGGGATTGGGATGAGTATTGCCGCCAATAAATTTAAAGGCATAAGAGCGGGTTTGTGCCTTTCTGGTTATATGGCGAGAGAAGCCAAAAAGGCGATTGATATTAATATTCTTTGCCTCGCCGCTGATTTAACTGATATTGCTACTACTAAATCAATAATTGACGAGTGGTTAAAAACCAGTTTTAAAAAAGAGCCTCGTTATTTAAGGAGAATTAAGAAAATTGATCAATTATCAATAATCTAGCGATACAAATTAGGCGGGTAAATTCTCAATGATTCAATGATTCAATGTTTGGATGTCCGATATCCAAACTTTTTTTGTTATTCTGAAATTAACGACGTCGGACGTCCCAATATTCTTTGTCAATTTTATTTCCTGTCATTGCGAACGAAGTGAAGCAATCTCATTGGGATTGCCGCGTCGTACCCCCTTCTAGGGGGTACTCCTCGCAATGACAGCTACGTTTCAGTTTTTTAAATAATTTGTCATTCTGAAATTAACGACGTCGGACGTCCCAAAATTCTTTGTCATTTTCGACTCAGGATGACAATTTGAAACACAGGAGAACAGTTCTCCTGTGTTTTATTTTTGCGGGATGATTTGGTATAATTAGTTTTAAATAAAACAAATAGTAAATGAAGGCAAAATTGCAGCAAGTCGTACCCGTAATTAACGTTAAAACCATCCAGAAATTGAAAGCAAGAATCAATTTACTGAAGGATTTTAATGACATTTTTCAGATTGATATTGCTGATGGAAAATTTACAGCTTGGAAAACCTGGAATAGCCCGGAAGCTCTCAAAAAGATAAAAAAGATAGAAAGAAAATTTGAACTGCATTTAATGGTTTATAACCCTCAAGAGGTTATACCTTATTGGCTGGAGATATTGCCTAAAAGAATCATTATCCATTTAGAAACAATAAAAAATTTTGCTTTGCTTGATAACCTTTGTAGGACAAAAGAGGTGGAATTAGGGGTAGCGATTAATCCCGAAACCCCTTTTGAAGCTATTGACAATTATTTGGATAAAGTTAATTTTGTGACAATTTTAGGAGTATCTCCCGGACCTTCGGGCCAAAAGTTTCATTGGTTTGTTTTAGATAGGGTGAAAAAAATTAAATCTAATTATCCAAAAATTCAATGCGAAATAGATGGCGGGATTAATGAAGATAATATAGAGAAAGTTAAAAAATCAGGGGTGGATTTTATTGCCATTGGCTCTGCTATTTTTGAAAGCGAGGATCCTTTAGAAAGAATTTCCTATTTCCAAAAGATTTTAGGAGGACCCCAAAAGTAAATTTTTTATTATTTCTTGCTTTTTAAGCAATTTTCCGCTACAATAATCAAACAATCAAAAATGGATAAAATAGTTTTAAGAGCAAAAAGAAGGACATCTTTCGGCAAAAAAAATAAAATCCTTAGGCAAAAAGGGCTTATTCCTGCCATCCTTTATGGCAAAAAAAATGAAGAAAATTGTCCCTTGGAAGTTAATGCCCAGGATTTTCATAATGTTTATAAAAAAGCAGGCGATACAAACATCATTGATTTAATTTTTGAAGATCAGGGTAAAGAACAAAAAAAGAATGTTTTAGTTCAAGATGTAAGCAGCCACTTTGTAACTGGATTGCCGATGCATATTGATTTTTATGAAGTGGAAATGGATAAGCCGATTAAGGCCCATATCCCAATAAATTTTATTGGAGAGTCCCCTGCTGTCGCTGTTAAGCAAGGGATCTTAGTCAAATCAATGAATGAAATAGAAGTGGAGGCTTTGCCTAAAGATTTACCTCACGAAATTTCTGTTGATATTTCTGGGCTAACTGAATTTGACCAAACAATTTATGTCCGGGATATTCAATTCTCTTCTGAGGTGAAAGTTCTCATTGGTGGAGATACTCCGGTAGCAAGCATTAGCGAACCTATTTCCGAAGAAGAATTGGAAGAAGAATTAGGAAAGGCAAAGTCAGTAGAAGAAGTTGAGGTGGTTGGGGAGGTCGAGAAAGAAAAAGAGACACAAGAAGCTGAGGAAGAGAAACCCTCCGCTGCCGCCTCCTCTACCGCTAAAGCCATGGAGGGCAAGGAAAAATAAAAAGAGAAAGAAAAAGAAAGAAGTCTCTGAGCAAGATAATTCCAAGAGAGGAGTATAAAATAGTAATAAAAATCCTTTAAAGTTATTAGAATAATGATTATTAAGTCTATTTCCAGAAAAAAGCTAAAAGATATTTCTTTTCCTTCTCAATCAGAGGCAGAATCAGGGAAAAAGATAAATAAGAACTTTTCATTTTTTGTTTTTTGGGGTGAAAAGAGAGCGCGGCAGAGGATTGTTTCTTCAGCGGTTCTGTTTTTTGTTTTAATTTCTGTTATCCAGAATGATGCAATGGCGCCTATTTTTTTCCAATCTCGGGAGGCTGAGGCGGTTTATGACGAAGAAAGAGCAAGATTGCAAAAAGAGTTAGAAGAAGTGGAGAAAGAAATAGCAGAATACGAAAAATTAGTAGCGACTACTCAGCAAGAAAAGGAAGCTCTTCAAAAGAAAATTAGTGAGCTTAAAAACAAAGCGGCAAAAATAAACTTGCAGATTAAATCAACAAATCTTAATCTTCAATATCTTGAAGTAAGGATAGACGAAACAACGACTTCTATTATTCAAACGACGGATAAAATTAATAGCACGAAGAATAATTTAGCCAATTTGCTTCAAACTTTCTCCCAATTAAACGAGACATCTTCTCTTGAAATACTCTTGAGCTCAAAAACAATAAGTGAATTTTTTGATTATTCTAACGCTTTACATAGTATTCAGGAGAAGATATTAGAAAATATTGAGGAGCTTGAAGAATTAAAAGTTACTTTAAATAATCAAAATCAGGAGTTAACCAGCGATAAAGAAGAAACTCAAAAATTATTAGCTATGCAAATGCTTCAACAGCAGGAATTAGAAAGCACCCAAAAAGAAAAAACATATCTTTTAGAAGTAACCCAAGGGAATGAGGCAAAATATCAGCAAATGTTAGTCGCTTCAAAACAAAAAGCGACAGAAATTAAAAGTAGAATTTATCAATTAATAGGTGTTCAAACTCAAGTGACGTTTGGTGAAGCCTTAGATATTGCTAATTGGGTTTCCAGCCGCACTGGGGTAAGACCGGCTTTTCTTTTGGCTATTTTGACGCAAGAATCCAATTTAGGGCAAAATGTAGGGACTTGCAATCGGCCGGGAGACCCAGCGTCTAAAAGCTGGCGCGCAGTAATGAAACCCGGGAGAGATCAAGCGCCTTTTCTCCAAATTTGTCAGGAATTAGGATTGGACCCTGAAACGACCCCTGTTTCCTGCCCTATGTATCAAAATGGACAGCAAATTGGCTGGGGCGGGGCGATGGGCCCAGCCCAATTTATTCCGTCAACTTGGATGATATATAAGGATCAGGTGTCTCAAATTACAGGCAATAAACCTGCTAACCCTTGGGATATTAGAGATGCTTTTGTTGCCGCGGCATTATATGTGGCTAAATGGGGGGCGACTCAACAGACAAGAGAAGCTGAATGGCGGGCGGCAATGATTTATTTTTCTGGAAGCACTAATACCAGATATCGTTTTTATGGCGATAGTGTTATGGCGATAGCTGATAAGTATGAACAGGATATTTCTTATCTTAAACAGGTCGCCGCTCGCTAAAATTTTAAATTTTAACAATTGGACAATTTAACAATTTAACAATTTATTTAATTATGCTTCAATGTTATTTCTGTGTTCAAAATAAAAAAGAAATTGATTACAAGGACGTTGATACTTTAAAACGTTTTATTTCAAGCCAGATGAAAATTTATCCTCGAAGAAAAACCAATTTATGCGCCAAACATCAACGTCTGCTTAAAAAAGCAATAAAAAGAGCCAGAGTATTGGGATTACTTCCTTTTGTTAATGATTAAATAACAATGAGTAAGGATGAACAACAATTTTATTCACCTAGTGGCGAGTCATTTACTTACAAAGAGCTTTTAAAAGAAGTGTTTTTTTATATTAAGAGCGAACCGCAGGAGAAATATAAAATTATTATCGGCACTGATTCCAGCAACCATGGGACAACTGATTTTGTAAGCGCCATTGTTATTTATCGTCAGGGGCATGGGGGAAGGTTTTTTTGGCGTCGGCTAAACCACAAAAAAATTAACAGTTTAAGAGAAAGAATCTATCAAGAAGTAATGATGTCTTTAAAATTAGCTGAAGAAGTCTTGCTTCATTTGTCTCAGGACAAGGATATTACGTTTGATTTTGAGGTTCATGTAGATATAGGCAGTAAAGGAGAAACAAAAAATATGCTTCAGGAAATCATTGGAATGGTGAGAGGGTCGGGATTCCAGATTAAAACCAAACCAGAATCTTATGGCGCTTCAAAAGTAGCTGATAGATACACGTAAAAAAATTTAAAATTTAAAATTTAAAATTGTTGGTGAGGGGTTTATAACCCTCCTTTTTTATGTTAAAATATATTCAATGGCTAAAAAGAAACAAAAAGATTTAAAAATAAATTTTTTGGAAGCAGAGCGAAATCTATTAAAAAAAATTGCTCCCAAAGAATCCATAAACACAGAGGTTAAAAATAGTATTTTTGGCGTTCTCTTTTTAGCAATTTCCTTGATATTGGTATTAAGCGCTTTTGATTTGGCAGGTCCTTTTGGAAGGGCTGTTTTTAAAGTTTTTGATTATCTTTTAGGGTGGGGCTATTTTATCCTGCCGTGTTTATTAATTGTTATCGCTTTTAATTTTTTACGCTCTTTAACAAAACAAATTAACTTAACTTTTTTTACTTTTTTAGGGTGTTTTTTTGTTCTTCTCTCAATTTTGTCCATTTCAGAAATTTTTTTTGAAGGGAAAGGAGGATTAATCGGATTATTTGGAGGGTTAATAAAGCCTTATTTAGGCCTCTGGGCATCTTTAGCTATTTATGGCGCTGTTTTTATTTCAGGTTTTTTATTAATTTTAAATATCCCTCTTAAATTGTTTCAGAAGAAAGGAATAAAAGAAATGCCGTCTTCTTCGCTTTCTAAATCCGAACAAGCCACGGTTGCCGATGCCGAGAAAGAGATGTTAGGAAAAGAGATATTAGAGAAAGATAAAGAAATTACGAAAACTTTTAAAGAGCCAGTAAAAACAGGAGACGAAAAAATGACGGCAAATTTTATAAGATTAAAAAACAAATATAAACTTCCCCCTCTGTCACTTTTGGACATAGAATACTCTCAGCCGCGAGTAGGAGACATTAAGGTTAATGCTAATATTATTAAAAGGACTTTGCAAAGCTTTGGCATAGAGGTTGAAATGGGCGAAGTAAACGTCGGGCCGACAGTAACTCAGTATACACTTAAGCCGGCTGAAGGCGTAAAGTTGTCCAATATCACCGCTTTGCAAAATGATTTATCATTAGCTTTAGCCGCCCATCCCTTAAGAATTGAAGCTCCAATTCCCGGTAGGTCTTTAGTCGGCATTGAGGTGCCTAATAAATCCATTTCTTTAGTTAGGTTGGGCAACCTATTTAAAGAAATTAATTTTCAGAAAACAAATTTGCCTTTGCTGTTTGTTTTAGGAAGAAACGTTAAGGGAGAGGTTGTTTTGGCGGATTTGAGTAAGATGCCGCATCTTTTGATAGCTGGAGCCACTGGCGCCGGAAAATCTGTGTGCATTCATAGTATGCTTACTTCATTTTTATTCAAGAATTCGCCAGAAACTTTGAGGTTGGTTTTAATAGACCCCAAAAGAGTGGAATTATCTTGTTATAACGGCATTAGCCATTTGATAACTCCGGTAGTGACCGACAGCAAAAAAGTTCTTCCAGTGCTTCATTGGGCAATAAGTGAAATGGATAGGAGATATGATTTGTTTTCTGACTCTGGGGTGCGGGATATTGAAGGATTCAATTTAAAAGCAGTATCAAAAAATGAGCCGATCCTGCCTTATATTGTAATATTTATTGATGAGTTGGCGGATTTAATGGTGCGTTTTGGGCGTGATTTAGAATCTTCTATTATTAAAATTGCTCAGATGGCGCGAGCAACAGGCATTCATCTTGTTTTATCCACTCAAAGACCCTCAGTAGAGGTTATTACTGGTTTGATTAAAGCGAATATCACTTCTCGCATCGCTTTTCAAGTGGCTTCTCAAGTTGATTCGCGAACAATTTTGGATATGGCTGGCGCTGAAAAATTATTGGGAAGCGGCGATATGTTATATTTAGCTTCGGATTCGTCTAAACCCATAAGAATTCAGAGCGCTTATGTTTCGGAGCAAGAAGTAAATAATCTTGTAGAATTTATAAAAGAATCAAGTAAAGAAGCCGTGGAAGGAATTAATGGTAATGGCCTCAAAGATAATTTAGAAGAGTTTGTAGATTCCTCTCTCCCTTTGAAAGAAATGGATTTAGAACAATGGGGCAAAACAGCGGAAGATGAGTTGTATGAGGAGGCATACAAAACAGTGGTTAAAGCAGGAAAAGCCTCGGCTTCGTTATTGCAAAGAAGATTAAGGATTGGTTATGCGAGAGCCGCTCGCCTTTTGGATATTCTGGAAGAAAACGGAATTATTGGTCCTGTTGACGGCGCTAAACCGCGCGAAGTGTTTGTTAAAGAGAAAGAAGAAAATAAGTATGAACATTAAATATTCTTCTCAAGAGAAACAACAAAAAGACGCGATGTCCTGTGGGGAGTTTTTGAAAAAGACGCGTTTAGATAAAGGATACAGTATTGAGAAAGTTTCCGAAGAAACAAAAATTTTATCTTCAATTATCAAAGATTTAGAGGACAATAATTATGAAAATCTACCACCGCCGGTTTATTTAAAAGGAGTAATTAATAAATATGCTCAATTTTTGAAATTAGATTCAGAAAAAGTCATTAATTTTTATCAACAAAGCAATGGCCGTCATTTGTCTTCTGGCAAAAATGATTTACCCCCGAAAAACAGATTTTTTATTCGTCAATCAAAATTGTTTTTATTTATAAAAGATTTTTTGCCAAAACTTTTAAAATGGATATTTTTGACATTAATTTTGCTATATTTTATTTATGAAGCAAGCTTCTTTGTTTTGCCGGCTAAAATTATTCTTTATTCTCCGGCTGAGGATATAACAACTAATCAGCCAGAGCTCAAAATTAAGGGGAAAGTGATTCGCGGGAAAATGCTTTTTGTCAAAGGCAGAGAGGTTTCTATTCAAGAAAATGGCGAATTTAATGATGCAATTCTTCTTAACCCAGGACTTAATCTTATTGAATTTAGAGTCGTTAACGCTTTGAATCGTGATACTTCAGTGGTGCGGCAGATTATTTATACCCCTTCTGGAGCATCTGAATGATGCCGCACGGCCTTCCTCTAAGAATGTTTTTAATTTGCAGAATTGCCAAAAAATTGTTAATATAATTTTTATAATATGGCTAAAAATGACATAAATAGCAAGAAGAATAAGCCGTTAGATGAAGATGTTTTGGAAGAAACATTGAAAAACCTTCAGGAAAAATTTGGAGAAGGAGCGGTGATGAAGTTGGGGGAAGTTAAAAAAGTGAATGTTGATGTTATTCCTACAGGGTCTCCATCATTAGATTTGGCTTTGGGAGTTGGCGGTATTCCTCGCGGCAGAATTACAGAAATTTATGGCGCTGAGTCTTCTGGAAAAACAACATTAGTTCTTCATATTGTCTCTGAGGTGCAAAAAAGAGGAGGGAAGGCGGCTTTTATTGATTCTGAGCACGCTTTAGACCCGGATTACGCTCAAAAGATTGGAGTTAAAGTTAAAGAATTATTAATATCCCAGCCTGATAATGGAGAACAGGCGTTGGATATTGCGGAATCTTTGGTGCGTTCAGGGGTAATAAATGTAATTATTATTGATTCTGTGGCAGCTTTAACTCCGCGAGCAGAGATAGAAGGAGAAATGGGGGATCAAACAATTGGTCTTCAAGCTCGTCTAATGAGTCGAGCTTTAAGAAAATTAACGGCTATAGCCGCAAAAACAAATACAGCTATTATTTTTACTAATCAGACGAGGATGCAAATAGGAATGATGATGTTTGGCAATCCGACAACTACTCCCGGCGGCAAAGCGTTAAAGTTTTATAGTTCGGTAAGGATTGAATTAAAAAGACAGGCCCAAATTAAGAAAGGTGATGAAATTATTGGCTCTCGCATCAAAGCAAAGGTTGTTAAAAATAAAGTAGCCCCGCCGTTTCGAGAAGCAGAATTTGATATTCTTTATAATGAAGGAATATCTTACAGCGGAGATCTTCTAAATTTGGGATTAAAAAAAGAAATTATTAAAAAGTCAGGGATGACTTTTAGCTTTAAAGATATAAAATTAGGGGCGGGGTTTGAAGCGGCAAGAAACTTTTTAAAAGAGAATTCTAAAATAGCAAAAGATCTTTGGGAGCAAATTATAAAAAATTAACATTATGAATGAAAACACTAATAACTATGAATTATCTTTTTGGCTTTCTCCTGAATTAGACGAGAAGAAAGTTGAAGTAAAATTTAATAATTTATTAAAGCAGTTAGAAAAATTAGGGGCAGCAGTCAGCATTTCCCAATTGCCTCAATTAAAACCTTTAGCTTACCCAATTAAAAAAGGGAAAAACCTAAATTTGAATGGTTATTTTGGTTTTGTCCAGTTTATTTCGACAAAAGATTTAATAACTTCTTTAGAAAAAAATCTTAAATTTGACGAAGAAGTTATTCGTTTCTTTATTATTGCCAGAAAAGAGGCCAAACAAAAAATTAAGATTCCTTCGACTGTTTTCAAAAAATCTCTTTTTAAAAACAGGTCTCTGAGGGGAAGAGCAGAAGAAAGATCAGAGCAAGAGAAAAAGCCAGAAAAAGAGCTTAGTTTAGAAGAATTGGATAAAAAATTAAATGAAATTCTCCAAGATAAAACTAAATAAAAACGGAGGGCTTAGGGTCGAGAATTACTAATGAGCTTTTAAATTATTATGAATTTAAACAAAGTTTTTATTATCGGCAACCTTACCAGAGATGTGGACCTGCGCAGTACTCCTTCTGGACAATCAGTGGCTAATTTTGGAGTGGCCACTAATCGTGTTTGGGTTAATGCCAGCGGGCAGAAACAACAGGAAGCAGAATTTCACAACATTGTTGTTTGGGGGAAAATGGCTGAGCTCTGCAACCAATATCTTTCTAAAGGGCGTTTGGTTTTGGTAGAAGGCAGAATAAGGACGAGAAGTTGGGTTGATCAAAATGGTCAAAAAAGAACAAGAACTGAAATTATTGCTGAAAATATAAATTTTGGCCCAAAAAGAGCGCAAGAGGAAGAGCAGTTTAAAATGCCTCCGGAGGATAGTGAGCCAAGTGTAGAAGAAGGCGTGGAAAATTTGCCAGTTTTAGAAGAAGATTCAGAAAAAGTTAGTTCTGATGATATTCCTTTTTAAAAGATTCAATAATGTCATCAAGGCCTTCACCTTTTAACACTTTTTCAATATTGTGCCAAGATTTTTTTAAGCGATGATCGGTAATACGGTCTTGGGGAAAATTATAAGTGCGTATTTTTTCGGATCTCTCGGCGCCGCCTATTTGGCTGCGCCTTTCTTTTTCCGTTTGACCAATAATTTCTTGTTTTTTTATGTTAAATAATTTATTTTTTAAAATCTCTAGAGCTTTCTCTCTATTTTGATTTTGGTGTCTTTCGCTTTGACAGGTGATGACGAGGCCGGTAGGTTTATGTAAAAGGCGTACCGCAGTCTCCACTTTATTGACATTTTGGCCTCCGGGGCCGGAAGCGCGGGAAAAAGTTTCTTCTATTTCTTCGGGTTTTATATCCACCTTAATATTTTTTACCTGAGGAAGAATGGCGACAGTAGCAGTTGAGGTATGAACTCGTCCGGATTTTTCGGTTATCGGGATTCTTTGAACCCTATGGACGCCGGCTTCTTGTTTTAGCTTTTCAAATGGTTCTTTCCCTTCTATTTCAATAATTCCTTCTTTTAACCCTCCGAGGCTTGTTTGGCTGGTATCAATGATTTTGAGGGGCCACTTCTGGCTATTGGCGTAGCGGCAATACATTGAAAATAAATCTTGGGCGAATAAAGCGGCTTCTTCCCCTCCGGTGCCAGCCCTAATTTCCATCAGAATACTCTTGATATTGTCATTATCTTCGTTATTGTTATAATCGCTTTCTTTTTGTTTTTTTTGGTTTTGGAGAAATTTATCCTTTAATACTTGATTTTTTTCTAATTCCTCTTTTGCCAAAGCCAAAAGTTCATCATCAGTTGCTTCGGCTAAAATTTCTTGGGCCTCTCTTATTTTTTTTTCTATTTTGTCTATTTCTTTTTGACTATTTATTTCTGATTCAATTTTTTTAAGCTGCCTGGAAGTTTCCTCAAAAGCTTGTTTATCTGAAAGAAACTCAGGATCACTGAGTTTCTTCAAGAGTTTCTCTTTTTCTTTTTGTAATTTCTCCAACTCCATTATTTTTTTTATTATTTTATTGGGGGGTTCTTAGTCGTCTTTTTCCCCTTTGAATGAATAGATTTTTTAGCTTTTAAATCTTGTGTCTTTTGGAGACGTTTTTTAAATCTTTGGACCTGCCCGGTAGTGTCCACTAGCTTTTTTTGGCCGGTATAAAATGGATGACAATGGGAACAAATCTCTACCTCCATTTTTTCAACTGTAGAGCCGATAGTAAATTTAGCGCCGCAAGCGCAAGTAACGATTGCTTTATTGTAATAGGGAGGATGGATGCTTTTTTTCATAGTAAGGCTATAATAGCAGAAAGACTATAAAAAATCAATAATCTGTATAATGCCACCCTAAATTAGACTCCGCAGGCATTTTAAGTAGTTGATTGACGGATTGGTTTTGCAGTTGCGCTTGCAGCAGTTTCTGTTTCTGCCACTGCACCATAAATTGTACCGGAGAAAGT